>CAYSLW010000144.1:0-5809 GCA_964431955.1 uncultured Candidatus Methanoperedens sp.
ACAAAGAACAGAACTGAAGGCTCAATAAGCCCCTTAAGCGGCATGTGTGTAACATGCGTAGATGGATGCATCGGAATGTGTGAGATCGGAAAATCTGCATATCGCGGACCAGAAGTGATATATCCGCAGCCATTCGGTATTATTACCGCGGCTTCTGAGAAGGATTATCCGATCGACCTGAGCCACTTCAATATCCTTGGCACCGCTGTGGGAGCGCATGGAATAGAGGCAAACAGCAATGTTGCGATATTCCCGAATGTTGACCTTGAGGTCAGGATAGGCAAGGAAAAAGATATCAAGCTAAGGCTTCCATTCATAATCCCTGGTCTTGGGAGCACTGCAGTTGCACAGAACAACTGGGACGGGCTTGCGATTGGTTCTGCAATATCTGGAGTTCCTCTCACTATAGGTGAGAACGTGTGCGGCATGGATCCGCAGTCCACTATTGAGGATGGAAAGATCGTGGATTCGCCTGAGCTTGCAAGCAGGATAAAGATGTACCGGGACTGGCAGACCGATGGCTACGGCGATATCATTTTGCAGGCTAACGTGGAAGATACTGTGCTTGGAGTACAGGAATATGGTCTGGAAAAATTAGGTGTAGAGACAGTAGAGCTGAAATGGGGGCAGGGCGCAAAGAATATTGGCGGTGAAGTGAAGCTCAACAGCCTTGAGAACGCAAAACTGCTCAAGAACCGCGGATACGTAGTTCTGCCGGATCCGACTGACCCTGATGTTGAAAAAGCATATAAGGGCGGAAGTTTCCATGAATTCGAGAGACACAGCCGAGTTGGGATGGTCACTGAAGAAGGCTTCATGAAGCGCGTGGAAGTACTGCGGGACGCAGGCGCATACAGACCCGCCGACCTTGCAAGGGCGGTAAAATATGCCAGCAAGGCTGAACTTGATCTTTTGACAGTTGACGGGGCAGGCGGCGGCACCGGGATGAGCCCATGGAGGATGATGAATGAATGGGGTGTTCCGCAAGTGGAAATATATTCGCTTCTTTACAGGTACCTTAAGAAACTCGAAGACAGGGGTGAATTTGTTCCAGATGTTGCTGTGGCAGGAGGATTCTCTATGGAAGATCATATCTACAAGGCTCTGGCGATCGGCGCGCCTTATTTTAAGATCGCGGGAATGGCGCGAGGACCTCTTGCTGCCGCTATGGTTGGTAAAACCATAGGCAGGAAGATCAAGGAAGGAAAGGTGCCAGTGTACATCAGCAGGTTCGGGAATAGCGTGGAAGAGATATTCATAACCGCGCCAGAACTCAAAAAGACATACAACGGCAGGTTCGCAGATATCCCGCCCGGAGCCATTGGAGTATATACTTATTTCCAGCGGCTTGCACAGGGCATGCGCCAGCTCATGACAGGGAACAGGAAGTTCGCTTTGAGTTACATAGAGAGGGGCGATATTGCGGCTCTTACGAAAGAAGCGGCTGAAGTTTCGGGAATCCCGTATATAATGGATGTGGATAATGAAGAGGTTGAAGGGATACTGAATTCTTGAAACACTTCATTAAATATAACTGGTAACAAGCCCGAATGATTTATAACTTCAGATAGTAATTAAAGTCAAGAATAAGTGAGAAACTATGATTAAAGCAAACGAAGATGTGTTAAACTCAATCGAGGAAAACCAGGTACGCTTTTTAAGACTGCAATTTGTGGACATACAGGGAATGGTCAAGAACGTGGGCATCCCTGTATCGCAGGCAGAAAAAGCCCTCAAGTCGGGCATATCCTTTGACGGCTCTTCCATAGAGGGATTTGTCAGGATTGAAGAATCAGATATGGTACTGAAGCCTGATATAAAAACTTACCAGATTCTCCCCTGGGACGTAAGCGGCGGCAAAGCTGCAAGAATGATTTGCGATGTTTGCAAGCCGGATGGCAAGCCCTTCGAAGGCGACCCGCGCTATGTTTTAAAGAGGGCAATGGAAGAAGCTAAAAAACGTGGTTTTGTTATGAATACGGGTCCTGAGCTTGAATTCTTTTTATTCAAAACGAAAGAGAACAAAAATTCACAATGCCCGTTTATAGCTTGTATGGAAGACGATAAAGCCGTAAAAAAACCTGAACCACATGATTCTGGCGGTTATTTCGATTTTCCTCCGATAGACCGGGCAGAAGAAGTCCGTCAGGAAATCGTAATCGCCCTTGAAAAGATGGGGTTCAACATAGAGGCTTCGCATCATGAGGTGTCAGCAGGTCAGCACGAGATAGATTTCAAGTACGACGATGCATTAACGACAGCTGATAACGTTATCACATTCAAGTTCGTCACAAAGACCATTGCGCTCAAAAACAACCTGCATGCTTCCTTTATGCCAAAACCCGTCTTCGGCATAAACGGCTCAGGCATGCATACCAACATATCCTTATTCAAAGGCAGCAGGAACGCTTTCTATGATGAGTCAAAGGAATACGAGGTAAGCGATACTTTGCGCTACTTCATAGGCGGGTTGAAGAAACACGTTAAAGCCTTTACAGCAGTAACAAATCCGATCGTAAACAGCTACAAGAGAATAGTGCCCGGGTACGAGGCGCCGGTTTACACCTCATGGTCTGGCGCAAACCGCTCATCACTTATGCGCATTCCCGCAGCAAGGGGTATGAGCACACGCGTCGAACTCAGGAGCCCTGACCCCTCATGCAACCCGTACCTTTCCTTCGCTGTCATCCTGATGGCAGGACTTGACGGTGTGGAGAACCAGATAGACCCGGGCGAGCCCACAACGCTCAACCTCTTCCACCTGAGCGATGAAGAACGAAAGAACATGGGAATCGAATCCCTCCCCGGCAACCTCAAAGAAGCACTGGATTATCTGGAAACCGATGATATTATCCGGGATGCACTCGGAGAGCACGTATTTTGCGATTTCATGAGGCTTGGAAGAACCGAATGGGACGCATACAGAATAAGAGTTCATCAATGGGAACTTGACCGCTACCTGAATACAATATAGATAAAAGAAATGACAACAACGACTATCGACTCGCAGGTGCAGAGAAAACTCATAGAGATACTCAGGATACTCTTTGAGAACAAAGACCCCATAGGCGCACGGCTGATAGCAGACAGAATGAATGAACGAGGATATCCTATCGGAGAGCGGGGGGTGCGCTATCACCTCCGCATCATGGATGAACGCGGTTTAACCAAACGCCAGGGATATGACGGCAGGGTTATTACAGAGCTTGGGGTAAATGAGCTTAATGATGCACTTGTAGGGGATAGGGTGGGATTCATCATTACACGAATAGAGAAGCTCATCTACGATACCACTTTTAACCTCAAGACCGGAGAGGGTAAAGTAATAATCAATATGTCAATCATAGATAAAAATGATTTTGACAGAACCATGGAAGTGCTCAAGCATGTGGTATATAATGGTTACTCCATCAGTCCGTATATTAAGTTAATAGACGAGGGAACGGTCACTTCTGATATTGAAATCCCGGAGGGCAAGATGGGAATAGCTACTATGTGCAGCATAACAATTGATGGGATTTTGCTGAAAAACGGGATTCCGGTCAATCCTAAATACGGGGGTTTATTAGAAGTGAAAGACAGAAAACCCACGCATTTCGATGAACTTATTGCCTACACCGGCACTACCATTGACCCGATGCGGATTTTTATGTCCAAGAAAATGACGAGGGTTCTCGATGCGGTGGATACAGGTTCAGGCATGCTTCTTGCTAATCTGCGTGAGATTCCGGCAACTTCGCTTTCAGAGGCTGAAAAAGTCATAGAATCCGCGATGGACGCCAGAATAGTGGGCATAGCCGAGATTGGGAAATCCGGGAAGTCGGTACTCAATGCACCTGTAGATACTGGAAAAGTGGGCGTGGTGGTGTTTGCAGGAACGAATGCAATGGCAGCAGTTGAAGAAAACGGTATTAATGCAGATACATATCCAATTTCCACTATTATCGATTTCAAGGAATTGAAAAAGCTGTAATATATTGTGTTGAAGCACAAGTGTTGTTTTTGTGTAAACTTTTTTGCTTTGCGATGAAGCATTACTTCCTCTCTTTTCCCATCCTAACCGCTGACAGATATACCTCATCGCTCATCCTGAATCCCGCCTTTACAAGCTCTTCCAGCGAGTTGTGGTATTCCTCATAAGTGAGAAGCTTTTTCCGAAGCGATGCGAGCAGAACAAAGATAGTTCCTCCGGGCTTTAATCCGAGTGCCTTGGCTGCAATTCTCGCATGTGTCTGGTCGATCAGTACAGGTACGCCAAGCAACTTCGCAAGGGATATAGCATGTGACTCGCCTGAATCTATCCCGAACTCTTCAAGTTCCATGAGGGCTTCGTTTTCCTTTACTTCAATCCAGCCTTCTTCAACTGCAACTTCTATTATAAAAGCATCTGGATGCTGATATTCCCTTCCCCTTATTACAACCTCGTTGAATACTTCCACGGGTATCAAGACCTTTCTGAACAGTTTTTTAAGCAGGCTGAGCTTCCCAATCTTAGCAAGATAAATAAGCACAGTGGAGTTGCTGACTATCATAGGCTCTCTGCTGCCTGAAGGTCTTCCCTCAGGTCATCGAGGCTGTACTGGAAAGGTATGCCTTTTCTGGCAGCAATAGCTATCATTTCCCGAAGCGGTATGCCTACCATTCTGGCAGCCCTGCCGATTGTTATTTTTCCCTCATGGTATTGTGCTAAAGCATGGTCTATCAGCCATTCCTGCACAGCTTTGCTTAACAGTCTGCGAACTACGGTTGATTTGTCCAGATGTTCGGTGCGTGAGATACTCTCGATTTTTTCTTCTATGTCCTTTGGCACGCGGGTAGTAATTGTGGCTCCCATAAGTTTCTGTATTCAAAAGATAGTAATTGAATACATATATAGTTATGCCAGCGGATGTGAATGAATCGGCGCCGTCCTTTGAGTGCGCATGGGCGGCGCGCTTTCCCTGCGGCGGGGGCTGCGGAAGGGGCGATGGGGGCGGTGCTGTGAGTAAAGCCGATAAGGCGTTTGGATTACTGGAACCAAGGAGTTTCATCTGGAATAAAACGTTAATCTCCAAGAATAGCCTCTTTTGATTTTATTATCGTAAAATCTTTCTTTTCAATATCTGTAATAAGTTTTTTCAGTTCGTCGTGCTTAAGGATTTTTCTTAGTTTCAGTGCCCTCAGCAGATCTTCCAAATCCAGAAAATTGATGTTGCTTTTTATACAAAATTTTTTTACAAATCTATCATTTGTGAGTAAAATGCCTCTTCTTGATTTGCACAGTATAATCAACTGGCATTCACCTTCATTCATAAATAGAAGGAGAAATATTCAGTTCTTTGCAAAATTCCTTCAGATACTTTATCGCATCAGCTTTGGCAAATGCACTTAAAATATCCGTATCTACGAAAAACATTAGACCAAGCCGAGCTTTTTTAGTTTTTTGTCGATTTCTTTAACAGATTTACCTTCGGTTTCTCTCACAATTCCCCTGCCAGCTATAACCTCTTTAAACTCGATTGTTGTCATGCCTGCAAGCTCTGCCGCTCTTGCAAGTGAGACTTTTTCTTTAAGGTACAGTTCAATGACTAAAGAAATCCTCAATTCTGCTTTAGTGTTTAACAATGCCCTGAAAGCATCCTTTAATAAATCCGATTTTGAGGGATAATATCCTTTTTTTACGAGTATATCAAGCTCTTCGCTTATATTTTCTGGATAGTCTAATGCTTCCATTTCGTATCACTGAATTACAATTAGAGCCAAGACTTTATATAGCTTTTCAAACAGCTTGCGGCATTAGTTTATGCCCGAATCGGCGCCGTCCTTTGAG
>CAYSLW010000145.1:0-5788 GCA_964431955.1 uncultured Candidatus Methanoperedens sp.
AGGGCGCATCCACGTCAACCGTTGCGCCAGTTGACGTCGCCCACACGTATGGCTCACGCCATACGTGGAGAAACGTGTCTATGCATAACGGCGGGCATGACGCCGATAAACGCAGATTTACTGCATTGTATTTACGTTCATCTATGGTTATAATTTTATCGATTGTTATGCGGAGAACTATATATTAAAATTAATTTAACGATACTATAATTTATATTATATGTATCGGTCAAAAGTCTTAACTATCTCGTATTATATATTACAGAACATGGTGGATGAAAAGGTTAATGAAATCGTTGCACTGTTAAAAATGAATTACCCCGATGTTAAGGTTGCTCTTGATTTTTCAAACCCCCTGGAACTGCTGATCGCTACCATACTCTCAGCCCAGAGCACAGATAAGCAGATAAATAAAGTTACAAAGCCCCTTTTCAAAAAGTACAGAACGCCGCAGGATTATGTTAAAACCCCGCAGGAAGAACTTGAACAGGATATCTACTCCACAGGTTTTTACAGGAACAAAGCAAAGAACATCAAAAAATTGTGCGAGATTCTGGTTAATGATTTCGATTCAAAAGTCCCTGACACCATGGAAGACCTTGTCATGCTGCCCGGCGTGGCAAGAAAGACCGCAAACATCGTATTATCAAGTGCATTCGGGAAGATTGAGGGCATAGCGGTCGATACGCATGTGAAAAGGGTCTCGGCAAGGCTTGGGCTTACAGCGAACACTGACCCTGATAAAATTGAAAAAGACCTGATGAAGATTATCCCGGAAAAAGAGTGGGATATTTTCGCACTGTTGCTTATTCAGCACGGGAGACAGGTCTGCGATGCGAAGAAACCAAAATGTGAAATCTGCGTCTTGAATAAGCTGTGCCCGAGCGCGTTTGCTTTTGGGTGAGTTATGGCGCTTGAGGAATACCAGAAATTGAGGGATTTTTCAATATCACCTGAACCGAAAGGGAGCGTTAAACCACATGCAGAAAATATTTTTGTAGTCCATGAGCACGATGCCACGCGCCTGCATTATGACCTTCGCCTTTCGATTGGCGGGGTGCTGCGGTCATGGGCTGTTCCGAAAGAGCCCCCGGAGAAAGAGGGCACAAAGCGCCTGGCTATCCAGACTGAAGACCATCCACCTGATTATGCGGATTTTGAGGGAACGATACCTGAGGGGATGTACGGCGCAGGTACTGTGCGCATCTGGGATAAAGGCGAATTCATTCTGGAAAATGAAAAGGAGAACGAGCTGCTCTTTGAACTTAAAGGGAGAAGGTTAACCGGCAGGTATGCTTTGATTAAAACTAAGTTCAAGGGAAAGGATTCCTGGCTTTTTTTCAAAAGGAAATAATGGTATGTGGCATGATATTGCAAAATTCGGGAAAAAACTCGTGGAGCGCGGGCTTATTGAATCTCATTTCGGGAATATGAGCGTGCGCGCCGGAAGCCAAATGCTTATCACAAAGAGCGGGTCGCCTCTTGATGAGATAAACGAGGATAGCGTTGTGGAGGTGGATATCGATAAGCCTTCAAGCCTTGACAGCATTGCTTCATCTGAAAGCCCCATTCACAGGGCGATTTATGAGAATACGAAGGCGCTTGCGATTATCCATGCCCATCCTCATTTTGCGGTAATTGAGTCGCTGCTGGGACATGATAAGATAATACCTCCGGACAGCGAAGGGCAGTATATCCTGCATGAGATTCCGGTGGTCAGGGGTAGCTTCGGGACAAAAGAACTTGCGGATAACACCAAAGGTGCGCTAAAAGACCACAAAGGCGTTATCGTTTTTGCCCACGGCACTTTCGCCGCCGGGAAAACACTTGAGGAAGCTTATGTTGTTACAACATTGATTGAGCATAGCTGCAAGTTGAAGTATTACTGCGATATGGCGAAGAGATAGTTATAAACAATAAATTTATTAAGTTTAATAAACAAAAAGATATAGAAGGAAAATGAACAAAGAAGATGTCTGCATATTAATTCCTACGCTTAATGAGGGAAAGACGATCGGGGGATTAATAAAGGAATTTAAAACCCTGGGCTATTCAAATGTTCTTGTCATCGACGGTCACAGCACGGACGATACGGTTAAGAGGGCGCAAAGTGAGGGCGCAGAGGTTGTGGTTCAGAGCGGGGCTGGAAAAGGACAGGCTGTGAGCCAGGCATTCAGTATAATAAAAAGCAAATATGTGGTAATGCTGGATGGGGACGGAACATATCTTCCTGAAGAGGTTGATAAAATTCTTGAACCTGTTGTCACGGGAATAGCCGACCATGTGATTGGAAACAGGTTTGCAAATTATCAGAAAGGTGCATTTACCAGCCTGAATCTTCTCGGGAACAGAACATTAAACAAGATATTCGGATTTGCATACGGTGTCTGGCTTGAGGACATCCTTTCGGGTTACAGAGCCTTTAATTATAATGCGATTAGACAGATAGAATTGAATAGAACCGGTTTTGAAGTAGAAACCGAAATCACAGTAGAATGCGTTAAAAAGGACTTAAAAATAGTCGAGGTGCCGATAACGTACCTTGCAAGGGTAAGCGGCGCAGCCACCAAGCTCAAGCCTATCAGGGACGGTTTGCGAATCGCTTCGACCATATACCTTCTTGCACGGACACACAATCCTCTTTTTTATTTTAATATAATCGGCGGTCTTCTCACACTAAGCGGCATAGGCATTGGCATCTATGTAGTAAACGAATGGCTCAAACATATTACCCGTATTCCTCTTACCATCCTTGCCACTCTTCTCATCATTACAGGAATCCAGATGTTCATTTTCGCGCTCCTGAGCGACCTCGTCGTTTCCATGCACAGGGAAAACATGCATACCATGCGTAAGCTCCTGAAGGAAAAGGAAAAATTATGAAGATAGCGATACTTGGAGGCACTGGCAGCATCGGGGAAGGGTTCGCTCTTCGGTGGGCAGCAAAACATGATATAATGCTATGTTCGCGTGAAGTGGACAGGGCGGTTAAAGCGGCGCAGGAATACACAGGCACGCTCTTGAACAAAGGAATGCTATGCTGCGGCATCGCAGGATGCACCAATGAAACAGGGATTAAAGACGTGGATGTTGTCGTTCTTTCGGTTCCTTATCAGGGGGTCGTGCAGCTATTAAAAACCCTGAAGCCATGCTTTAAAGACCAGATTGTTATTTCGCTTGTGGTTCCCATGAAAAAGAACAAATGGTTTGAATATACTCCTCCGAAGCAGGGCAGCGCCGCACTTGAGATAAGGGATATTCTCCCGAAAAGCGTAAAGGTCGTGTCGGCGTACCACAATGTTTCTGCAAAGAAACTGGCAAATCTTGAAACGAGTCTTGACTATGATGTCGTAGTCTGCGGGGATGACGAGGCTGCGAAACGAACAGTGATGGATCTGACGAGGGAAATCAAGTCTCTTCGCCCTCTCGATGGCGGGGGTCTTGCATCTTCATATATGATAGAGTCCCTGACACCTTTTTTGATTAACCTTGCGATTCGAAATGGACTTTATGACCTTGGCGTTAAGTTTGTATGAAAAACTTTAGGAAAGTTTTATCAAAACAAGGGGTATCGCAGATACCCCTATACGTCATAAAGGGGCGTAACCCTTTATGATGGACGTTTATAATAAACTGCGCAACCACTTCGGTCCGAGGCACTGGTGGCCAGCCGATACCCCTTTTGAGGTTGTAGTTGGTGCAGTTCTAACCCAGCAGACCAAATGGGAGAATGTGGAAAGGGCGATACAAAACCTGAAGGAAAGGGGATTGATGGAGCCGGAACCTCTCTCTGAAATTAATTTAGAAGAGCTTGAAGAGATTGTAAAATGCACGGGGTTTTACAGGCAGAAGGCAAGGAGGCTAAAGGATATTTCAACCTTCTTCTCTGAGAATCCAGATATACTCTCGCTGCAAAAAGATGAGCTCAGAGAAGTGCTCCTTTCTTTGGATGGCATCGGGGAGGAAACTGCTGACAGCATTGTGCTGTACGCAGCGGAGAAGCCGAAATTTGTAATCGATGCCTATACAAAGCGGATATGCAGGTGCATGGGTATAGAAGGCAGCTACGCAGCGTTGCAATCTTTGTTTGAAAGCTCGCTGCCGGAGGATGTTCCTTTATACAAGGAATTCCACGCGCTTATCGTCGAGTATGGAAAAAGTTTTTGCGGGAAGAAGAGATGCGGGGAGTGTGTGTTTATGGAAAATAAAATAATTTAATTTGTAATCATGCCTCCCTTCGACATAACAGAAAAGCGCCCTCTTATCAACATCTTCAAACTCGGCGGAGCGTACTATTTCAAGCACTTCTTCGATAACCCTGAGCTATTCAGGGAGCTTGAGCCGTTCTATGAGAAGTCACGCTATAGATTCAAAATGCCAACCGCAGGTGAGAGAAATAAGGTGATGAAGCTTCTGGATAGGAAGGGCTACGATCCTACTTTGATCGAAGACCCTTCACCTTTCACCGTGGAGATCAGCAGGTACCAGAAGTACGGCGAGCTGCTCAAGAACTCGGTTGAGAGCTATCCCCTCCGGGATAAGATGGTGCTTGTGATGAAGGACATGGCGGGGGTCGAGCAGGCTGTGGCGATGGGTGCGGTGGTTAAGCTCTCCTTGAAGGACTAAAAAATTAGGCAAACATTTTTAAGGGGAGAAAGCTTACTTTACAGCATTATGGTGTTGGATCTTATTGCTCTGATTGCTGGAATTGTTTACGGTTACTTAAAGCCTGGAAAAGAAGATAAGAAGGCTCTTCTAAAGAAAGGGTTATTGATTGGAATAATTTTTTCTATCCTATTTGCTGGTTTAGTGGCTATCGCGGGCATATCATCATTGATGTATTTTGCTGGCTCTATCATCGCAATAATAATAGGTGTACTATTTCTTACAGTACTTTTCATAATAGGCACATTCATTGGAGATTGGCTCGAAGTGAAATTTAAGCCGCCTATGAAAGCATAATATCTTCTTAAGGTTTATAATCTGGATAGAAAAGGAGCAGGTTCAAACTTCCATTTATTCCACTTTTTAATGCCATAAATTATACATAAATCGCATCGTGCCTGAATCTTCTGTATGAGTCAAGAATATTAGCTAAAGTCTCCAATTCCGGATACTTTTCTTTGAGATAAACAGGGATGCATTCGTGGCTGCGTTCTTTTATACCGTCTTTGAAAAGGATCGCCCTTGCTGCATGAAACATGGCTGAATAACTCGAAATAGCCACAACTCTATAACGATGTAGGGGAAGATTCGATGTCGCTTTTTTCATCAAAGCTGCCATCTGTATAGCTTCCAAAAAGGGCAAGGGAGATGATGTTCGGGTCTATTTCAAGGAATTTTTCTTCTGGTTTTGATGACAGCACTAAAGCGATGCCGTATGCCTTTTTTAGAGGCGCGACAACGCTATTATCCACATTCAGCCTGTAAATATGAGCCAGCCCTTTTTCTTCCTTAGACAGCAGCCCTTCTTTCTCGAAGGACTTGACAGCACCGCTCACGCTCGCAGGACTGACGTTGAGTATCCTCGCAAGCTGTTTTATGTGGAAAGCTGTGTTTGGATTAGCAAGGAAATGAGCCAGGATTTTCCATTGTACATATTTTATGAAGAGTTCAATCAAATGAACCACCGTTCAATATATTATACGTAAGTTCAGTATAAAAACCTATCTCCGCTTGTCTGCGGTCCGTTATCGCTAAAGCGGCAAACCAAGAGGCGCACACGCATAAATCTTATTTGGACGGTGCTCTGGAAAGGTTTATAATGCGAGAAAGTTTTGATAGAGCA
>CAYSLW010000146.1:0-5784 GCA_964431955.1 uncultured Candidatus Methanoperedens sp.
CTCAATTTTCATGTTCATTTATGAACCACAGTTCATAGCCGACTCTGTGGTTTTTCAAACCAGAATATAATAAAAAATTTCGAATTTGTCCAAAATCTAACGGTTTATTGACGCTATAGCATACTGTTTTCCATATTTTCAAAGTGTTTATATAGGATAGAATAATAGAGAACAAAAAATTTCCAATAAAAGAGGTAAATTATAATATGGGCAGACGAAAGAAAATGGTTGAACGCGTGAGCACACTGATGGACAAACCCGAATTCATCCGGAATATCGGTACAGTTGCACATATCGACCACGGTAAAACAACATTCACTGATAATCTGCTTGCAGGCGCAGGCATGATTTCAAAAGAGCTGGCAGGCGAGCAATTATTCATGGACTTTGATGAAGAAGAACAGAAACGCGGAATCACAATCGATGCAGCCACGGTCTCAATGGTGCACGAATACGAAGGCAAGGAATACCTTATCAACCTTATCGATACCCCTGGTCACGTTGACTTCGGCGGCGATGTTACACGCGCAATGAGAGCCGTGGACGGCGCCGTGGTACTGGTGGACGCTGTGGAGGGAGCGATGCCGCAGACCGAGACGGTACTGCGCCAGGCGCTGCGTGAGAATGTAAAACCCATACTTTTCATTAACAAGGTTGACAGGCTTATAAACGAATTAAAGCTCACGCCGCAAGAGATGCAGATGCGCCTCGGGGCTGTGATTGATAAAGTCAATAAACTTATCAAAGGGATGAAACCTGAAAAATACGATGAGTTGAGATTGGATCCTGCCATTGGAAAAGTGGCATTTGGCTCAGCACTCAACAACTGGGCAATCAGCGTTCCTTTCATGAAAAAGACCGGCATTGGTTTTAAGGAAGTAATCGAATACTGCCAGGCGGATAACCAGAAGGAACTTGCGGAAAAAGCCCCTCTTAGTGTTGTGATGAATGACATGATCATACGATTCCTTCCCAATCCGATTCAGGCGCAGAAGGAGCGAATCAAGGTTATCTGGCACGGGGACAGGGAAAGTGAAATCGGGAAATCCATGATTAACGTGGACCCCAACGGGAAAGTGGCTCTCATGATAACAGACATCACCACAGACCCGCATGCCGGCGAGATAGCCAGCGGAAGACTCTTCTCAGGAACGGTTGAGCGGGGAAAAGAGGTTTATATCTCGGGGATGCCGAACCCGAACAGGATTCAATCTGTGGGACTTTTCATGGGTCCGGAACGTATCGAGGTCGAAAAAGTAACTGCAGGCAACATTGTTGCACTAACAGGTCTTGGCGATGCGATCGTGGGCTCGACAGCATCCACGGACAAGAATATGACTCCCTTTGAGAGCATAAGGCATGTCAGCGAACCTGTAATGACCGTTGCGGTGGAGGCAAAACACATGAAAGACCTGCCAAAACTCGTTGAGGTCTTAAGGCAGGTCGCAAAGGAAGACCCCACGCTTAAAGTAATGATCAACGCCGAGACAGGAGAACATCTTTTAGCAGGAATGGGCGAACTGCATCTTGAGATCGTCGCACATCGAATCCAGCGCGACAAGCACGTTGAAATCACTACCTCAAAACCCATTGTGGTTTACAGGGAAACTGTCACGACACACGCTGGACCTGTGGAAGGTAAGTCTCCCAACCGCCATAACAGGTTCTATATGAAAGTTGAGCCGTTGTTACCTGCAGTAATAGAACTTATAAAAAACAATGAAATTTCGATGAGGCAGCCTGAAGTTGAGCGCAGGGATATTCTCATGAAAGCAGGTTTTACCAAGGATGAAGCCAAGGGAATTACCCATATCTACGAGACTAATGTGTTCATCGATATGACCAAAGGCATCCAGTACCTGCATGAAACCATGGAACTCGTACTCGAAGGCTTTGAAGAAGTGATGAAGGCAGGACCGATGTCCAGAGAGCCGGTCATGGGAGTGAAGGTAAAATTGATGGATGCCAAGCTTCATGAGGATGCTATTCACAGGGGACCTGCGCAGGTTATACCTGCCTCAAGACAGGCTATTCAGGCTGCGATGCTCATGGCTGGCGCAACGCTTCTTGAACCTTTCCAGAAGGTGTTCATCCACGTGCCCCAGGACCAGATGGGCGGCGCGATGCGCGAAATTCAGGGAAGGCGCGGCGCTATACTCGATATGAAATCAGAAGGCGACACCACGATCATCGAAGCCAAGGCGCCTGTTGCGCAATTGTTCGGTTTTTCAGGAGATATACGCTCCGCAACCGAGGGCAGAGCCCTGTGGAGCACGGAATTTGCGGGATTCGAACCCGTATCAGGGAACATGCTCAATGAAGTCGTGATGAGCATCAGGCAGAGGAGAGGACTTAAACTTGAAATGCCAAAACCCAGTGATTTCATAAGTCCTTAACGTAAGGTTTAAAAACCAAAACAACAATAGGGTCACAAAACATCATAACAGTGAATTAAAGGAGAAATATTATGGCAGAGAAACCACATTTAAATTTAGCAGTCATCGGGCATATCGACCACGGGAAATCAACCCTCGTTGGAAGGTTATTGTTTGAGACTGGTGCGGTGCCGCCGCACATCATCGAAAAGTATAAAGTAGAAGCAAAAGCGAAAGGCAAGGAATCCTTCGTATTCGCATGGGTCATGGACTCCCTCAAAGAGGAGAGGGACAGGGGCATCACAATCGATGTTGCTCACCAGAGATTCGATACCGCAAAATACTATTTTACAATCGTGGATTGCCCTGGGCACAGGGACTTCGTCAAGAACATGATCACAGGCGCATCCCAGGCTGATGCAGCCGTACTTGTATGCGCAGCAAAGGAAGGCGTGCAGGCGCAGACAAAAGAACATGTGTTCCTTGCAAGGACACTGGGCATCAACCAGTTGATTATCGCTCTTAACAAGATGGATGAAGTCAACTTCGACAAGGCGAGATACGACGCGGTAAAAGCAGAACTCGGCGCACTTCTGAAGATGGTGGGCTATAAGCCGGACGATATGCATTTCATCCCGACATCGGCTTTCAAGGGAGACAACCTCGCCAAGCCAAGTGAGAATACAAAATGGTACACAGGACCAACCATGCTGGCTGCTCTGGATACGCTGAAAGTGCCTGATAAACCAGTCACTTTACCGCTGCGCATTCCTGTGCAGGATTCGTATACCATCTCAGGCATCGGCACTGTGCCCGTGGGAAGAGTCGAGACAGGTAAGATGAAACCTGGGGATAAGGTAATATTCATGCCTGTCAAGGCAGTTGGCGAAGTCAAGTCCATCGAAATGCATCACCAGGAAATCAAAGAAGCTTTACCTGGCGATAATATCGGATGGAACGTAAGAGGCGTTGAGAAAAAGGATATAAGGCGAGGGGATGTCTGCGGACATACGGATAAACCGCCCACAGTTGCGGAGGAGTTTACTGCCCAGATTGTTGTACTGCAGCACCCGTCGGCAATCGCAGCAGGCTATACGCCTGTAATACACTGCCATACCGCGCAGGTTGCAGCCACAATCACAGCCATACTGAAGAAGCTTGACCCCAAGACCGGTCAGGTGGCACAGGAGAACCCGGATTTCATCAAGGCAGGGGATGCGGCTATTGTCACCATAAAACCCACCAAGCCGCTGTGTATTGAAAAAGTTAAAGAGATTCCCCAGCTCGGACGCTTCGCTATAAGGGATATGGGAATGACCATTGCAGCAGGCATGGTGCAGGATATCAAACCGCGCCTGTAATTCTCCGAGTTTAAAATGGCTCAGAAGGCAAGAATACGTTTATCAGGGACAAGCCCTGTTACCCTTGATGGGATTTGTTCCCAGATAAAAGACATCGCACATAAAACAGGAGTAACGTGCCGGGGTCCAGTGCCGCTGCCGACAAAGAAACTGATGGTGCCGTGCAGGAAGAGCCCGGACGGCGAGGGAAGCGCGACCTGGGACCACTGGGAGATGCGGGTGCACAAAAGGCTTATCGACCTCGATGCTGATGAAAGGGCGCTGCGCCAGTTGATGCGCATACAGGTGCCCAAGGATATAAGCATCGAGATTGTTCTTACGAGTTAAATTTTTTTTAATATATTCTCTTTTCACCGCAGAGGTGCAAAGTTCGCAAAGCATTAAACAACGAACTGATACGAACTCGTTACGAACTCCGGTTGAAAACTCGTTTTGAGTTAATCAGTCTGAACAAATCTGCGTTTATCTGCGTTCATCTGCGGTTTATAAATTCCTATACGTTAAAAAAAGCAGAAAAAAGCAGCGAATCTGGACAGGATTAACAGGATTGACAGGATAAGATTTTATTTATAATCCTGTTCATCCTGTTATCCTGTCTGAAAAATCCGAAGAATGCGTAAGTGTCTTGCAAAATCCAAAATTATGGAAATTTACGAATCATACTATAGTCGTCATAGTTATTTGCGTCCTCTGCGTCTTTGCGGGTGGGAGCTATCATTCCTGAACTCCAGGCTGACATTAAGCTTAATATGACTTAAAACGAAATATTGAATCTGTGAAAAGCGATTCTGCCCAGATAACTATTGACTACATCGCAGGTATCGGGATATTTCTCCTGTCTGTTGTCTTTGTATTCCAGTTTATGTACGGCTTATTCATACCATTCCAGTCAGGCTCGGATACAGTTACCTTAGCTGCCGACAGGGCAGGAACGGTGCTGGTGGAGCGAATGCTAGCTGCTGATAAACCAGGTGCAATGAATGCGATAGACCAGGGCAAATTATATTACTTCAATAATACCAGATTGAACGATTCTAACTATCTCAACACGCTCCGAGAACTCGGTTTATTCAGCAACGAAACCGTTTTTGACCTGAATGTTACTGTTACAAATATGAGTGGAGCCTTGATAAATAAAAGCGGTCCTGCGCTGCCTGATAACACGGATATAGGGCAGACCAAACGGTTAGTATTAATAATAAATTCCTCAACAGGATACAATGAAACCGCCATCCTTTCAGTGAGAGTGTGGTAATGTTGGACGAAAAAGCCCAGTTACATACGCTTGAAGGCGTGGCGGCGGCGACTATCATGCTGCTTGTCATTGTATTTGCCATCGATGCCACTTCGATGACGCCATTAACCTCCTCTACAGCGAATGTGCATGTTGAGACCGAGCTTCAGGCGCTCGGGCAGGATATCTTAAGCGCGCTGGACTATGCAGAGCCCGGATACAATTCAAAGCTCAAGAATGATGTGGTGAAGTGGAATGGTAAAGAATATATCTGGAACGGCACAAAGTACATGGAAAAAGGCAATGCCACATATCCTCAGAATAATCTTACAAATGACCTGACAAATATCCTGAACGACACTTTAGTCAGGCAGGGCATAGCGCATAATGTAGAGATGACTTATCTTTCAGATAACGGTACTTCTTTTTCCAGCCAGAAAATGATATACAACGGCGACCCTTCAAATAATGCTGTGATAGTTTCAAGAAAAATCGTATTACAGAATAGCGATAACCCTGCAAACGATCCGATAAAGGATATTGACCCTTCCACTAACCTGTATAATATTGTCGATGTTAAGCTTATTTTATGGAGAATGTGATGGGGATAATAGAAAACAGGGATGCACAGTTTATGCTGCTGGCGGGCTTTATTGTAGCTATCGGCTTGGTGATAACCACCGTGATGCTTAACAATATCATATTCGAGAGCAACATGGCTGGCGAGTCTGGAGCCGACCCATTGAAATATGATGTGGTGAACCTGATGGCAATCAGCGCAGATGAGATGAAAAGCGCGTATAGGAATGCAACT
>CAYSLW010000147.1:0-5763 GCA_964431955.1 uncultured Candidatus Methanoperedens sp.
ATTCCTTTGCTTTATTTTTCTGGATTCCCGCCTTCGCGAGAATGACGGGCAACGCAGCAAGCTGCGGGGAATTAAACCCTATTTTTGATTAAAGTTGTTTTAATATCTATTATTGACAAACGTTTAAGCTTATGTAATATTTTATATAATACTTTTAATTTCCAATTTTTGTAACTTTTTACCGTAAAATCGGATTTTGTAATTATTTTATAAATAGAGGATGAAATAAAAAGATAAATATATAGTAACTACTTAGGTGGATAGACTGAAGGTGGAAGGCTGTCAGGAATCTTCGGACTTCAACCTATTAATAACTTAGCTAAAATAAAAAGCATCTGGCATAAAAATTGCTTTTAAAATAATTAGACTAATATAAAAAACAGCCCGGTTTTTAAAAAGGAGGAAGCTGTTATGAAAGAGAAAAAAATAAAAATATTATTGAGCTTGGTAATGGTAATATCCCTGCTCCTGTGTGGAGGGGGGACAGGCTATGCCACGGTAACCGGGGCATGTGTAAATTGTCACACCATGCATAACAGCCAGGGTGGTGCTGCTATGGCCACTTTTGGAACAACTGGTGGGACCGTTCCCAATGCTACGTTGTTGAGGGGAAGCTGCATCGGTTGCCACGGGCAACTTCCTGCTGGGGCTAATAACATAATAACCGATATCCCACAGGTTTCACATGCTGACGGTAATGATCTTGCGGGCGGAAATTTTAAATATATGATCGCAACCGACGCAATGGGACACAATGTCGAGGGCCTTAAAGCCACGGACGGCGCCTTAGCGAATGATCCACCGGGTTATGCAAGCGCGTATGATCCTGCTACAACAGACTTTTCCAGCGGCAGTCGGTTGACCTGTGCGGGGAGCCAGGGTTGCCATGGAAACAGGGACGTGCTTTCTCAGTATACAGCCGTAAGCGGAGCCCACCATGACAGCGATGCTGTTTTGAAGTTTGGCGGCATTGTCGAGGGTTCTCAGGGCGCTAGTGTAGCCACGAGTTACCGCTTCCTGCTCGGGGTACAAGGCGGAGAAGATACTGACTGGCAAGATACGAGCAGTTCTGCCGATCACAACGAGTATAAGGGAGCCACATATTCAGCCTCCCGGGCCACTATGGCATGGGCTGATGTTGAGACCATCAGCCAACTTTGTTCCGAATGTCATGGTAATTTCCACTTGGATGCAGGTGTTCAAGAAGCCGTTACCAACGATTGGATTAGGCACCCGACGGATTATGTCATACCCGCTTCAGGTGAGTACACCAGTATCTCGGCTATCTATAACACGACAGTACCTGTGGCGCGGGCTACGATTCCAACAGCCGCTGCGAGCAGCGCAGTGACGGCTGGTACTGATATTGTCATGTGTCTTTCCTGCCACAGAGCACATGCGAGTGAGCATACCGACATACTGAGGTGGGACTATTCCGGCATGGTAGCCGGCACAACTGGCACTGCAGGTACAGGCTGCTTTGTATGCCATACCAATAAGGATGGTTAATAAGATATAATTAATTTAAGACGAATGCTCTGACGGGGAGAGGGTTTATACCAGCCTTCTCCCTTTTTGTTGGAGGACGTGATGGCGGGAATTGAGCCGGCCATTACTTTATTTTTTATTAAGATCTGGTTTCTTAGTGTTTTTTTTCCATTTAGAAGCCGTTACCAGATTATAGCGGGCATTGACATGGTCAGGCCTGACCTTAATAGCCTTTTGAAATTCGTTTACAGCCCTATCCGGTTTTCCTATGGCAAAATAGCATACCCCCAGATTATTATATAGCTCGCCAAGATAAAACTTCGCAGTTGTTTCATCTACGGAAGCCAACAGACACTTTAGTCTGCACAGCGCATTCTCATAATGAACGATGGCCTTATGATAGAGCCTTAAAATCTGACAGGCCATACCCAGGTTGTAATGGGCTTCCATAAAATTGGGTTGAATGCGCAGGGACTCCTGAAATTGGGCGATGGCCTGTTGGTATTGCTTGTTATCCAAATATGACAACCCCAAGTTATTGTGGGGTCGACTCTTGCCAGGTGCTTTCCGTACCACGTTTGTCCATATAGAACTGCCTGTTTTCCATACTAAGTTGCGCTGATAAGTAGCGATTCCATATACAACCACAATAGTAATCAGTACAATGAGTTCAACAAGTATTCTTCTCGATATCATTTCTGTTTTGCTGCCTCGTACTCTGTGGTCTTATCTCAATGCTTTCCGCTGTTTGCCCTTAGCTTTTTGATCCTTTCCAGTGCGCGGATGAAGCCGGGATCAAGCTCTAATGCCCTTTGATAGGCCCTGATAGCCTGATCTATTAATTTTTCTTTTGCGTTGCGCCTACCCTAAGCTCCTTGCTTCTTGCCAGTTGTTCATATACAAGACCGAGGTTGTAAAGGGCCTTGGGTTGCGCGGGTTTTATGTTTAAGGAGCTTTTGAATTTTATTAATGCCTGATCGAACAGCCCTTGCTTTGCATAAAGAATTCCCAGATTATAAAGAGCTTTATAATGCTGAGGCTGAAGTCTCACAGCCGTTTGGTAATGTCTTATAGCATCCTTTGTCAGCCTTTTATTGTCGTAAGCAATGGCTATATTGTAATGAAATTCTGCATTGTGAGAGTCAAGATTTAGGGCAGTCATGTATTCACGGATCGCCATATCAATATCTCCCATCCTGTAGTGAATATATCCTAAATTATTGTGCGTTCTTCCTGAACAAGGATTTATCTTCAATGTTATGCTGTATTGATCTATTGCCAAACCATAGCGCCCCATTTTCATATAAGCACTTCCTAAGTTATGGTACCCCCTGGATTTTCCAGGAGACTTCTTAATGACATCTTGCCATAAAGAAAGCTCGTTTTTCCAGACAATGTTTCTAACACTGGCGGCAAGGCCATATGCTAAGACTATACAGATTAAGACCATCAGCTCAATATATTTTCTACAAAAGAGCTTAGAGCGAAAAACCGGCCTTCTTGTTGGTTGACCATGGTTTTTGAGGCAATTAATCATGGAGCGTGGTGACTCTTCCCATCGTCTTATCTTTTACGATCTTAAAATTGTTAAGCGCCTCTTTATCGGCAGGATTAAGCTTTAATACCTTCTTATACTGTGCAAGGGCTTTGTCAAAAACAGACATAGATTGGTAAGCAACTCCAAGATTGTAATGAGCATCTATATTATGTGGGTCCAACTCTAATGCCCTATATAGTTCAGAAATAGCCTTTTCCGGTAATCCTATAGAACCATAGGCCGAGGCCAGGTTGATGCGGGCTACTGCATAATCAGGGTTGAGTATTGTAGTCTTCCTGTACTCCGCTATGGCCTGATCGAAAAGCCCTTTTTTTGCATAAACATTTCCAATATTAACATGTATCTCTGCATCGTCGCGTCTGAGAGTCAGCGCCTTGTTGTACTGGTATAAAGCCTTATCCAACCATCCTTTTTCTAAGTAAGCATTACCAAGGTTGATATAATAGACCGCACTGTTTGGCTTCAATCTTAATGCCTTGGTGATTTTTAAAATGGCCGTGTCTATTAGCCCTTTATCGATATAGGCCTTGCCCAGGTTGTTATACGGCCTGGCCTTGGTGGGGGATTTTGCAACTACATCCGACCAGAGGGAAAGATCATTTTCCCAAACAGAATTACGCCGATAGGTGTCAGCGCCGAATACCACCACTAAGCTTGCTACTACCAGAAACTCAACACATAGATTTAGTCCCAGTTGTTTCATTTAAACTCTCAACTCTTTGCTCTACGCTCCGTGCTCTCAGTTCTCTGCTCTCAGCTTGCCGAGCCTTTCACGAGCCCGGACATTGTCGGGCTCAAGCATGAGAACCTTTTCATATGCCTCAATGGCTTTAAGTATCACTCCTCTGCGCCTCGTCCTTCCTTGGACCTCGGGTTGTTCCTTGCGCTTTGACAATTGCTCATATGCAAGGCCAAGGTTAAACATGGACACTGAATCTTCTGGCCTGAAACTCAAGGCTTGTTCAAAGAGTTTAACTGCCTCATCCAACTGCCCCACTTTGGCATAGATGACCCCTAAGTTGGAAAGGGCTTCAGGATAATCCTGCTTTAATCGTAATGCCTTTGTGTAGTGAGCAATGGCCTGATCTAACAACCCCTTCTTATCATAAGCTAAAGCCATATTGTAATGAGACTTGGCATGGTCAGGGTCGATGTTAAGGGCTACCTGATATTCATGGATCGCTCTGTCAGCAAGCCCCATTTCGTTATAAACATTTCCTAAACCACATCTGGTATCAGGGGCATTCGGCCTTATGTCCAGGGCTTTCTTATAATGAGAGGCAGCCATCTCCCATGCCCCCTGTTTAAGATAGCACCGCCCAAGATTAAGCAATGCTTCAGTCGAACGAGGCTGTAGCTCAAGAGCCTGCATATATGCGGCTATTGCCTCGTCTATTCGGTCCTTAGCCAGATAGACATTTCCTATATTATTATAGGCCTTATCTGCTCGCGGGTTCAGTACTAATGTACATTTGAGTTCGGCCATAGCCCTGTCGTATTGTTCTATTTTTATAAAGGCATCCCCCAAGTTGTTGTGACCCCTGAACTTTCCTGATGATTTTTCAACCACATCTGACCACAGGGAAAGATCTGTCTTCCAGACAAAATTTCGCTGATAGGCGGCAAGACTGTATATCACGAGCAAACCTGCCACCACTGCGAGCTCGATATATTTTACCTTTATTGGAACAAAATAGTTTATCATTTATGAGTCCCAGAGGGTATTTTTGTCTCCTTCAGAATTGATTTCCATCTATTCTTTGAGCTAAGCTCCTTGGCTTTTCTTATTTCTTTAAAGGCCAGATCATACAACCCTCTTGATCCATAACCCATCCCAAGGTTGTAGTGGGCCTCCACGTGATTGGGAGCTATTCGAACCGCATGCTTGAATTGTTCAATAGCCCTGCCTATCAAGCCCTTATCAAAATAGCAAAGCCCCAGATTATTGTGAGCATTTGCATCGCGCGGCTCTAACGAAATGCTTTTTTCGTATTGAAGAATGGCTCTATCTGTTAGGCTCCTTCTTTGATATTCAAGACCTAAGCACGTGTGAGGCCTGGCTTTATTAGGGGATTTTTCAACTACATCCGACCAGAGCGATATATCATTTTCCCATATAGTGTTTCTATGATGAGTCCCACGGCCGAATACCATAACAAGGCATGTCAACACGAGAATTTCAATATATATCGATCGATTCATGCATCTTCCCACTTTTTATGGATGACCGGGAATTGAGAATGCTTTCTTCTTCTTTAGCCCCCCAGCGATCTTTTTCCATTCTTGGCTTGAGCTAAGCCTTTTGGCTATTCTCATTTCTTTGAAAGCCATATCATGTTTCCCTTTTGATCCGTATGCTAATCCCAAATTGTAATGAGCATCGGCATGATTGGAATCAATCTGTATGGCGTGTTGAAAATGGGAAATGGCCTTGTCTATCATTCCTTTGTCAAAATAGCAGACACCCAGATTGTTGTGAGCATCGACAAAGTATGGATTTACCTCTAATGCTTGTTTGTGCTGCTCAATGGCCATGCTCTTTTGTCCCTGCCTGGAATAGGCCAATCCCAGGTTAGAGTAAGCACGGGCGAGATTCGGGTTAATCCTGATGGCGCATTTGAATTCAAGGGCAGCCTTATCCGTCCAGCCCTTCTCAAGATAGCAAACCCCCAAATTGACATGGGGTTCGGCCACATCCGGATTTAGGGAAATACCCC
>CAYSLW010000148.1:0-5722 GCA_964431955.1 uncultured Candidatus Methanoperedens sp.
TCGGGGCTTTTATCCTGTGGTGCCCCATGATCTTTGCCACGCCGAGTTTGCATGCGTTCTTTACTTCAGTTATCTTATTGTTCTCTGTCACGATAGTCAGGTCATCGCACATGCAGCCGCAGAACGGGCAGAGAGCATCGGTTATTACATTCGCCATTACTTATACCTCGCTATCAGTTCTTTCATTAACAATATTCTGTCACCAGTAGTCTCTATCTCGGCAGGAATCCCCTTAAACCCTGGCATCCCGCAGCCTTTGGTATCCGGGTCTACCACGGCATTAGCCCACGGTCCCATCGGAATGAATGCAAGGCTATCAGGATTGCCATTGTTCTCCTTTAATTTCACAACAACATCCCCATGCGGTGTTTTAACCCTGACATTGCTACCGGGTTTGCCTATGAGCCCTGCTTCCTTTGAATTCAACTCACAATACGCTGTTGCTTCCATATAATCAGAAGAGGTCTTATTTTCAATAGTCACTCCCTGATTGATTGTTCGTCCTGTTATCAATGTTACTTTTAATGTCATAGTCTCCTCTTTTTTAACGATATGGTTATTAATTACTTACGGGTTTAAAAAGTATGTGATTTTGTTCGATGGTGGTGGGCTCATAATAAATGCGCTTCAACTGTCTGCTGAACTGGCGGAAACTCAGCTCTGGGCTCTAACATCAGGTATATCTCAGGCAATATGTCCAGGTAGTTGACCAGTTCATGGTATATTTCATGCCTTGGACTTACGATTATAACGTGGGCTGGTGGATGTATTTTCCGCAGTCTCCTGATTGCAATGCTTGCATGGTCCACCAGAGGCACTATTGCGGCTGCTTGGCAGCTTACCTTTAGTGGACTTTGCATGATGTGTATAAGAATATTGTCTGCAAAGGTCGGTTCCAGTTTTCTCGCACGGTCAGCAAAAGTCATGTGCCCGTATCTCACCAGATCGCAGAGAGCTACCTTAACTTTTGCCATATCATCAGCCCTCACCACAGCCATCGAATTCATGTTTTCCCCTGTTTTTTTAACCAGGTCCATTTTTATTTATTAAAAAGAAGTAGTAACACCAATATATATGGTGGTACTAATTCAGTGCTAATAGTTTAGCACTAAAGTCTTCAAATAATCTATCGCACTGTTTATATTATGCCTTCATCCTATAGTTGCTGATGAAACAGGACTACCTTCGCTATTTTCCAAAGAGCTCGTACTATCCAAATCAATTAGAAGCGATGGATGCCATACACGAGGCTTTGATAAAGAAACAGATTATCTTGTTTGAAGGGGCGTGCGGGACAGGTAAAACGTTGAGTGCGCTTGCGCCAGCCCTGCATATCGCGAAAATGGAGAAAAAGACAGTAGTTATTGCCACTAATGTCCATCAGCAGATGGCACAGTTCATAGAAGAAGCAAGGGAAATAAAAAAACAAGCCGATATTAAGGTGGTAGTCCTCAAAGGTAAAATGCTGATGTGCCCCAAGCCGAATATGGACTATGACACATGCAGCCTGCTCAGGGATAATGCCTATAAATTGATTGAACAGGAAAAAGACTTTGGACATTTGAAAAACGAGATAAAATCTGTCAAAGACAAACTGAAGCGATGCATAGATACTGGTTTAATCGAACTCCAGAGGGAATTGAGCCGTGAATCTGATAAGGAGGAGAGAGAGCTGCACGAGGTCAGAAGAAACTCATGCGAACTGCTTCTCGAACTGCTCAAAAGCGATAATGAGGATTTTCACGCATGGCTCTTTTCAGGTGTACGAACGCCAGAAGAGGTAGCTGAGTGGGCATTATCCAATAATAGCTGCGGGTATGAATTACTTAAAAGGTTCATGAAAGAAGCTGATCTTCTGATATGCAACTACCACCATTTTTTAAATGAAGATATACGCAACAACGTGCTGGGTTGGATGGATAAAGGTCTTAATGATATTATAACAATATTTGATGAGGCGCACAATATTGAATCCGCAGCCCGCTCCCACTCATCCCTGACCCTTACAGAACTGACAATAAACAGGGCGCTGGATGAGGTAGAGGCGAACAAGGATAACCTGCCTTCGCAGGATGTTGAAACGTTTCTGCGCGTGCTTCTTGATACCCTGAAATCGACGTATAATTACATCCTTGACAAAAAATTCGGCGAGCGGGAAAGGATAGGCAAGGACTGGCACGACCTTCGGATAGCAGACCCTGAAGAAAGAATGGATATGTTCAGGGCTAGACTCCTTAAGGCTGTGGGCGAAGTTGGGCTCAAAGCTCCGCCTGAAACAATAGAACATATGAAGAGTTTTGGATTAACCATCGACGCCTTCTATGAGAGGCAATTCATCGAAGGGAAAAGCACGGTCAAAAAAATATCCAGCTGCCTGGCAGCGGCAAACTTCCTGTCGAGTTACATGCAATTCTCAAATGACTGGAGCTATTACCCTATCTTAAGTGTGAGACGCCAGAATAAGGAGATTTACGGACGGCTTGAATTATTTACCTGCATCCCGAAAAACGTCACAGCGCCGCTATTTAATTCTATCCATACAGCGGTGCTCATGTCTGCCACGCTGGCGCCTTTTGAGACCATCAAGACAACGCTGGGAATAACGCGCGAAACCAGGGAGCTGGCTTTCGGTCTCAGCTTTCCCAGAGAAAAGCGCCAGACTATTGCAATCTCGGTTCCTCCCCTTTTCGCCAAGGACAGGGACACCCCGGCGACAAAGGAGATTATCACAAAAGTCCTGACAGATATAATAGAGCAGTCGGATGGGAATGTGCTTATCTTTTTCCCAAGCTTCAATGAGGCTGCACAGTACAAAAGCCGGCTTAAATGTGAGGTTCCAGTTTTCCTCGACGAGATTGGCGTTTCGGCAGAGACTATCAGGAACGAATTCTTCCGGATAGGGGAAAGTGGTAAAAAGGCTGTGCTCATATCCTATATGTGGGGCACGCTGACCGAGGGTGTGGATTATAAGAACGGAAGAGGCAGGACTGTGGTCATCGTGGGTGTAGGGTATCCTTCTCTCTCCGATAGAACGAGGGCAATCGAGGCTGCCTACGAAGCTGAATTCGGGCACGGCTGGGATTATGCAGTCTTAATCCCAACTATAAGAAAAGTAAGGCAGGCTCTGGGCAGGGTTGTCCGCTCACCAGAGGACTATGGTGTCAGGGTGCTGCTTGACGGACGCTACACATCTTCATCCGCTAAGAAACTGGGAAAATATTCTGTATTCAATATTTTTCCAGACGTAGAACGGGGGGAAATTATAGATGTCAAACCAGAAAACGTAAAGTATTCGCTTATGAATTTTTTTAATGATATTAGAAAGAATAATGCAAAAAATAATAATTAAAGTAGAAAAATAATTATTTATGCTTATACTTTCTCAGCGATTGCGAATTTTCGCATTACCTTATTTACCTTGATCTTAACTTTATCGCCCACTTTTGTCGCAGGCACAAAGATAACAAAGCCCTCTACTCTGGCTATGCCATCACCTTCTTTTGCTAGGTCGTCTATCGATACATCATACGTTTCACCGGCTTTTACCGGAGCAATTCTTTCCTGAAATTCTTTCACTATTACACATCCTTAACGTTCGATTATCATCTGTCGGGCAAACATAACTGCAGAAAATCGTTAAACCTTTTACTGCCGTAAATGCTGCTACCAGAACAGCCTCAAATCTGAGTACTAACTATCTTTACAATATATAAAACTTTGCTGAAATTAAATAAAATCAGGTGCAATGTGCATATTCTTTATATAAACCTGATTCCGTAGAGTAAATGATGTTCAGAACTCGCCTCAGGGATTTTATAATCACACACGATGACTGGATATTTGCAGTAGCGGATTATTGCCATGAAGGAGGCATCCGCTCAATTCTCAGGTACATACCCGACCCTCTGGGTAAAAGGGGTACACATAAAAAATACCGGAAGCTGGATTTCGATGAAGCGTTTGGGTTTATGAAGACCACACGTCCCGAATGGGTGAGCGATGTCCATATCGTGCCGTGGGATTGTGTTAAGCAGGTACTTGCGCCCAGCAATAGACTGCCGTTGCTGGTGAAGGAAAACAGCAAAATAAGGGCTATAGTTAGCACGCTTAAATCCATCCCGCCTGACAAAATGGGAGTGACAGGGTCGTTGCTTGCCGGCTTAGAAAACGAGTCATCGGACATTGATTTCATCGTGTATGGAAGGTCGTGGTTCACAGCTAAGGATATTATTGCGCGTGCGAAAAAAGAAAAGGCACCGATAACTGAGATAAGCGATGCAATGTGGCTGGATATCTATAAGAAACGCAAGCCTGAACTGTCATTCGATGAATTCTTAGTTCATGAGCAGAGAAAGGGAAACAGGGGCATGGTAGGGGATACGTATTTTGACCTCCTGTACGTTCGGGACTGGGGGGAGATTACGCCATGCCTTCGAGGGTACGATACCGGCATTAAGACAATCGAGGCAGTTGTGACGAACGCAGATTTCGCATTCGACAGCCCGGCGATTTATAAAATCCGGCATCCCGAGATAAGCTATGTGCTGTCTTATACTCATACCTATGCCGGGCAGGCGCTGGTCGGCGAGCGGATTGAAGCGCGAGGCATGGTTGAGGTGGTTGGAAACATGAAAAGGCTTGTTGTGGGGACTACGAGGGAAGCAAGAGGGGAGTGGATACGCTCGCTGACACTGCTTGAATCGTAGCTTTTCTTCTGACTTTGCCATCTCAAAAATAAAATACTTTCACTCTGCTTACTGAATACTTATTAGCCTTCAAGCTCATGAGTATAGCAATGAACCATAGAAAGATGGAACTTCGCCACCCCGGAGAATGTGCAAAGATCATCTTTGGGCAGGGCTGGGAAGTGGTGGAGAAATACATTTCCACGCAGAACTGCTCGTCTGGTGAGAAAGCCTTATAGGCAAAAAACGCTAACAAGCCCAGTATCATTAAGTACGGGGTATAGGGTGACTGTAATCATGCGCTCGGTCTCATGCTCCCATGGGGCGATAGATAGCTCAGACTTCCAGAAATGCTGAAATTCAGGCGGGGAAAAAAGTCGTAGTAGAATTAGATTTTTAGTTTTAAAGTATCAGATTGAATACTCAAATGGAACCCTGTTCCGGCGCCTAATTAAAAATGCAAATCAAAACTCTGATGAAAGCCCTCATTTATACGCATCGCCTCTATGCCTTACCGAGGTTATCCGAACCTTCTTGGCTTCATTGTCCACAGAATAAAGAACCCGATACTCACCAATTCTTAACCGATATGTATTATTTGGATATCCTTCCATGGGCTTTACATCAAAACCAGATCTTGGTCGAATAGGATTCTTCTCAAACTCATCAAGTAGCTTCAGAAATTTCTCAACAACATGCTTTGGGACTTTTCCTAAATCTTTTTCAACTCTTTCATCGATAAGAACTTCGTATGGAGTTGTGTCTCTGCTCAACTATATCAACTTCCACTTGAAATTCTTTCCTTCATTCGAGATTTAAATTCCTCTTTTGTAATCCCTTTAAAATCTGCAAGGCGGCGGTAATGTTCTTTGATATGTTCATCGCTTATATCCTCGATTGATACCTTGTCCATAAGCATATTTAAAACATTGTCAAATGTCCAATCACCAAATTTATAATCTGATAACCTTTCTTTTGTTCTTTCATTTATTGTAATGGTTGTTGGCATAATTGAAATAATTGTTTTAATTGATGTT
>CAYSLW010000149.1:0-5617 GCA_964431955.1 uncultured Candidatus Methanoperedens sp.
TAGTTCGTATTTTGCATTTACGTATTTATAATGTTATCTGATAATTTGTACTCAACTCCGCTGTCGGCGCATTCTTCGGTCTACTGTTCTGGATAGCAGCCGCAAGAACGATGTCAGCAAGAGGGGCTTGGGATCAACAGTAAGGTGGGGGCAGCGGGGGCAGGAATAATAGACTGGACTTGAGTCTTATAAATATTCCTGACGCCTCCGCAATCCCCATGCAACCACCACGCACAAAATAACAGAGCCATCAAAAAACGATGGAACACAGATGCCACGGATGACGCGGATGCATACGGATACGATTTATCCAGTTTTCGTGTTCAACCAGAAGGGAGAAACCAAAATGCTTCACGGAATTAAGAGATAAAATTATCAGTTCGTTTTTCAAATAAAAACAGCGCCGTCTTCGACGGTTTTCAGCATGTGCGCCTGCTGCGCAGGGGGAGGCGCCGCTGGGAGCGAAGCCAGCAGGTTGTTTTTGCTAAGAAGAAGAGAAATAAGGAATTTGAAGAATGGTACAGACTCGATGATGAAGCTCTCCTGAACTTCGACCAGAAACTCATATATTACTAAAGAACCTCTAAAGGATGAACATATGAAAATATCCATAATCGGGACAGGATATGTGGGCACCGTCAGCGCCGCATGTTTTGCCGAACTTGGCCACCAGGTAATTTGTGTTGACATAGACCGCCAAAAAATAGACCAGATAAATGCAGGCATTCCGCCCATTTATGAGGAAGGACTTGACGAGCTTTTGAAAAAGCATGCTGGGAAAAGCCTGAGTGCAACCTCCGATTATGTTTTTGCAGTAATGAACTCCGATGTGTCCTTTATCTGCGTGGGAACACCCTCGGACTCTTCTGGCAACATCGACCTCTGCATCGTCAAAGCTGCTGGCGCAGGTATCGGTGATGCGCTCAGAAAAAAGAAAGGGTATCATGTTGTGGTTGTAAAAAGCACGGTCGTGCCTGAAACCACGGAAAAGGTGGTACTGCCCATTATAGAGAAACACTCGGGAAAACATCTCGGTGAGTTCGGGATTGCCATGAACCCGGAGTTCCTGCGTGAGGGCAAGGCGGTATATGATTTCATGCATCCGGACAAGATAGTAGTTGGATCGCTTGATAAAAAGTCAGGGGATATCGTAGCCTCTCTTTACAAAGGTATTAAATGCGAGGTGACAAGGACGAACCCGCGCACCGCTGAGATGATAAAGTATGCAAATAACGCATTTCTTGCGACCAAGATATCGTTTGCTAATGATATCGGGAACATCTGCAAACTGCTCGGTATAGATACCTACGAAGTAATGAAGGCAGTTGGAAAGGATTTCAGGATAGGCACTCATTTCCTCAACGCCGGCGCAGGGTTTGGAGGCTCGTGTTTTCCCAAGGATGTAAAAGCACTTATAGGCAAGGCTTCGGAGATAGGATATGAACCGACGCTTCTTAAATCCGTGATAGAAGTAAATGAAAGGCAGCCTGTAAGGATGGTGGAGTTACTGAAAAACAAGATGGGCAGTCTCAAAGGGAAAAAAATAGCAGTCCTGGGGCTTGCTTTCAAGAACGATACCGATGATATCAGGGAATCAAGGTCAATACCTGTAATCAGGGAACTGCTTGACAACGGAGCAATAGTTTCTGCTTACGACCCTATGGCGAACGACAATATGAGAAAGCTCTTTAATAATGTCCATTACCGCGCAAAAGCTGCAGATGCGCTGCGAGGGGCTGATGCATGCCTGATAATGACCGAGTGGGATGAGTTCAAATCGCTTGATAAAGAATTTGATGTTATGAAAAACAAACTTATAATAGATGGGCGGCACATGCTTGCACCTGGAAAAAATGTGGAATATATTGGTCTTTGCTGGTAGAAGGAGAATAAAATTGTGAAAAACAAAATCACTGTCGTAATCCCGGCAGCCGGGGCAGGCAAGCGCCTTTTTCCTCATACATTCACAAAACCCAAGCCGATGGTATACATAGCGGGCAAGCCCATAATCGGACATATACTGGACAGAATGAAGGACGTCGAACCTGAAGAGATAATAATGGTCGTGGGATACAAGAAAGAACAGATCGTTTCATACGTGGACAAGAATTATTCGGACATCTTTGACATCCGGTACGTTGACCAGGAGGAGCAGCTCGGTATCGGGCATTCTATTTACGTTGCGAAAGATGAGATTGGCGATTCAAATATCATGATTGCGCTCGGCGATATGATTTTCAAGGCAGGGTATCTTGAGTTTTACAGGCATCATTTGACAAATGGCGAATGCGCTGCATCCATCGGCGTTCGCGAAGTCGACGACCCGAAAAAATACGGTATTGTGGAACTTGAGGGGAAATACATAAAAAGGCTGGAAGAAAAGCCCGCGCATCCAAAATCCAATCTCGGGATAGCGGGGGTGTATTTTATAAAGGAAACGCCTGTTCTTTTATCGATCCTGGAGGAAATGATTAGCAAAAATAAGCGCATGCATGGGGAGTACCAGCTCACGGATGCGTTGCAGGAGATGGTGAGCAGAGGCTACCGTCTTAAAACCTTCCCGGTTTCAAGCTGGTACGACTGCGGGCATCATGAATCGCTGCTTGAGACGAACCGGGTGCTTCTGGATGAGAAAGAGGATATAGACCAGGTACATGAGATAAAAGATTCGGTCATCATCCCTCCTGTGGCTATAGGGGACAATGTCACGATCATAAATTCAGTAATTGGACCGCATGCATCCATAGCAAGCGATTCGGTCATCGAGAGCAGTATAATCTCGGACAGTGTGATCGGTTCTCGGTCGCATATTTCAAAGGTCAATCTCCAGAGATCGATTGTCGGGGATGACGCAAGCGTGCATGGGAAACATAACTCGCTTAATATAGGTGATCTATCATCAATAGAATTCTGAAGGTAATATGAAAGTTTTCTAAGGAGGAAAATTGAGAGAATTCGTTCTTAAAGATGGTAAATGATGTGAGCGTAATAGGTATTTTAAATAAGGAGTAAATTCTATAAGTATGAGCATGGAAACAATTGAAAATTTGATTAAAGAATTGCCCCCAGACCTGCAGCATGAGGTGTATGATTTTGCAAGATTTTTACTGGAGTCAAAAGTACGTCCGAAGCAGAAGATGCTGCGCTTGACATGGGCTGGATCTCTGCGTGATTTCCGTGATAAATTTACATCAATTGAGCTTCAAAAAAAGTCTCTCGAATGGTGGGGCGATTGATGTATCTTGTTGATACCAATATCTGGTTGGAACTTCTTTTAGAACAGGAAAAGGAGGAAGAAGTACGGCGCTTTTTTCAAAGTGTGGAAGCGCGCTTGCTATCAATTTCAGATTTTTCGCTATATTCAAAAACCTTTGGGAAAGGTTTATCAAACGAGGGGTATGCGAAGCATACCCCAACACTGCGCAAGCCGAAGTATCGGCTTTCAATAGGCATAATCCTCACAAAACTAAAAAAAGACGATGTGTTCATAGATTTTATCTCAGACACGATTGAAGATTCAGGTGTTATGCGTATCTGCCTTAGCTCTATCGATCTCAAGCAAGTGATTCAAGTTCAACAAAGGTTCCAATTAGATTTCGATGACGGCTACCAGTATATTGCTGCGGAAAAAAATAACTATGTTATTGTCAGCTTTGATAGTGACTTTGACAGAACTGTCCTCGGAAGAAAAACCCCAAGAGAGGTAATGTTCTGAAATATTATAGTAAAAGAAGGTGAAAATGAAAACAATAGTAACAGGCGGCGCGGGAATCTCAGGTTCACACCTCTGTGACCTGCTGCTCAAGATCGGTCACGAAGTCATCTGCACACAAAACCCATCTATTTTGGAGATAAGATCGATTACATATTCCACCTTGCAAGTCCGGCAAGTCCGATTGATTACCTTGAACTTCCAATCCAGACATTGAAGGTGGGGCTCTTGGTACGCATAACATGCTCGGTCTCGCCAAGGAGAAGGGGGCGCGTTTTTTGTTAGCCCCGACCTCTGAGGTTTACGGCGACCCGCTTGTGAACCCCCAGCCTGAGGCAATTACTATGGCGTATCACAGGTATCATAGGATTGATACGAGGATCGTGAGGATTTTTAATACTTACGGAACCATGATGCGTATCAATGATGGAAGAGTTGTGCCGAATTTTATCGGGCAGGCACTGCGCGGCGGGGTCTTCCGGAGATCACAGGCTGGCGCTCAGAAATCTCGTACGATGACCGGCGACCAGAAGGTGTATATCCTAAGTTTAAAGATATAATCCTGAATTTTTTCAGTAAATCTTAAGCATTTTCCTTCAATGCAATCAAACTTAATCACAGACGCAGATTTCGCAGATTGACGCAGATGCCACTTAAATCTGTGTTAATCAGCGTTAATCTGTGTCTTAAAAATCACTGGAAAATGATACAGTGCCCTACACGCACTCGCGGTTATCTCTGATTTCAGCTCCGCCTGCTTCAACCTCAACAAAACAGTGCCGTCTTCGACGGTTCTTGGCATGTGCGCCTGCTGTGTAACGATGACATTACGTTTGTAATGGAAGAAAAATTAATCGTAAACCAAGATTTAACGTATTTTATTAACGAAAAGCTTAATAATATATGAATCGTAAACGTACTGCATATGGAAATGGAAGCTATTATAAGGATGATAAGAAGCGGTGAAGAAGAGAAAATAGAGTTTAAGAAGGAGATATCCAGAGAAATAGGAAAGGATGTATGCGCCCTTGCAAATACTAAAGGCGGATATATTTTGTTAGGTGTGGATGATGACGGCAACATCATAGGTGTGGATGCAGAGAAGACTATACAGCGGATGTCTGATATACTGCAGGGGATATATCCAGCACCAAAAGTAAGTTTTGAAAAATCCAGCATAGGTGCCAAGGAAATTGTAATTATACAGGTAGATACCACTGATAAGCTTTTTTCTCTTGGCAATGTTGTTTACATCCGCATAGGCAGGAACAATAGACCATTATCAACACAGGAAGTGATAGAAAAAGCCGCCGAATCTGCAATAGTCTTTTTTGATGAACTCCCGGCAAACGCTCCCCTCATAGAAATTCAGGACAATCAGGTAGAGAGGTACTTAAAAGAACGGGAGAAGGTTCGTGGTGTCAGGTTCAAGGGAACTATTAGGGAAAATGCCCTCAAGATGAAAATAATTATGGAAAAAAATGGCAAACTTGTGCCCTCAAACGGCGGATTGCTTTTCTTTTCAAGTAATCCTCAAAAATATATTCCCAATTCCAGGGTACGATTAATCTGGTTTGAGGACGAAGAGATGTCCCGATACAGGGATGATAAAGAATTCTCAGGTACTATCTGGAAAATCATAGACGATATTGAACATTACTTCAGTAAGAATTTGCGGATCATCGGGGGGGGTATGGCAGGATGGCGCAGGAGAGAGATAATCGAGTATCCGATGGAGGCGCTCAGGGAAGCTACTATAAACGCTCTCATCCACAGGAACTACTTTGATGCATCCGAGACCCTGATTTTTATAATGCCATCAAGAATGCTTATCAGAAATCCGGGCAGCTTTCCGCCTGGCGTAAGTGTCGAGGATCCAGTGCACAAGCCGCGCAACCCCTTGCT
>CAYSLW010000150.1:0-5575 GCA_964431955.1 uncultured Candidatus Methanoperedens sp.
ATAATCCAGAATTCAATAGCGGGGTAAGAAAATGCGTTTATAAATTCCTATGCGTTGAAAAAAAATTAACGAATTCCTCGTGCCGTTTTCACAATCGTATTTAAATGAGTGAGCCTTTTTTCCCACTTTTTATCGCTCTTGATTTCATTATGACACGTTAGACATGAGCCAGATGCTATATGGCATTTTATACAATCCACATTCCTTGGACGGTGTGTTACAACAAGATTTCCATAACCGGGGTTTAAAGGGTCTGGATAATCATGGCATTCTGCGCAGGCTATTGTGCCGTTGCGAAATACGGGCTTCTGCGGGGATACCTGCCCATGGCATCTTTCGCAGGTCACGTTTTTATCTCTCGGGCTCATGGGATGGACATTATGGTCAATCGTATGGCATTCGAGGCAATAAGCGCCCCCTTCCACATGCTGTTTTACCTGATATGCCTGCGGGTAGAATTTCTTTCCTGAAAGATGGCATTCTTCACAAACATTCTTTCCCATTGAAACCAGCTTCGTAAGGTTCGAGACCTGGCTTTCCACATCGGCATATTTTAAAGTTTTATCAGATTTAATATTCGATTGCTTATCATGCGAATAAACAGAGAATAGTATGCCCACGACAAGTCCGAATACAACCAGAACCACTAAACTGATAATAGTCTCCGCTTTCATGTTCGCCTGTCGGTAACGTGCAGCATGAGCATTAAAATGATAGCAATGATTAACATGATTATCGGGACAGCGCCTTCAAACCAGGGAGCCAAATCATCTATGATATCAAGCAAGCTTTTCGGGAGCGGTGTTTCTGCGGGAGCCTGTGAAATATCATAGCTGATAGTTGTAACGGCGTTCGGCAAAACCACTGACGGCTCAAGAACTGTAATTTTATCAGCAGGTATGAAACCATATGCTCCCTCATAATCCTTTTTCCAGAAAGTGACCTCAGGCGATGGCAGTTCTAATTCCCCTGGATTATCTGCCGATAAACTATATTTCAGAGAATCGGATTTTTCCATGGAGTACAGGTAACCGCTGAATGCCGTAGTTCCTGAAATGAAAGTAGTATTTTTTGGGGGAATATCAGTCACATTCATTCCAACCGGAAAATCGCCTATATTTTCAAGAGTGATCGTTACATTAAGGCTCTCGTTTAATTTTAAGCTGGTTTTATCTGTTTTCTTCGATACTACCACAAAAACCCCGTATACTCTGGTTGTGGGTCGGTCAGAAGATATTGTTTTTGAGACCCCCCATTCATTCCATTGTGCCACTGCTGCAGGTGCTGTAAAAGTCCCCGTTTTTTGTGCAGCTATCTCATACCTGAATTCCTTTCTTTCACTTGCGTTAAGGTCAAAAACCCACTGTAATGTAGCATTATCTATCAATCTAAAACTTTCCATTATAGTATCATTAAGAATAACTGATTTGACTGGATAGCTTTGTGTATTTTTTGCATATATATTTACCACAGTTACTGTCTGGAGACCGAAAAATTTTGGAAGAAACGCGGTATCGATTTCATCACGAGTATATATTCTGTCCCTAAAAATTGTTGATGCACTTATGAATTTTTTAAGACTTATCGCTGGAACGAGCGAAACAGTTGCAGACGCTGTTGCAGGATAGACATTGCCGTTGAAATCTTTAAAATAACTCTGTGCTGAAATTGTAAAGGTTGATTTATTTGACGGAAAAGGCGATCTTAGGGAGAAAGCAACATTATGGGAACTCCCTGCCAACAGGGGGGTTGACCATCCCCTGGTTATTGTGCCTTTTGAAGGATTATATGTTAATGCATAATCTGATAATTCTTTCTCATTGGCGATTTCCAAACCGCTTATATTTATCGTAACATTTCCCCCAGAGAAATCTGCATCACCTGTATTCTTAATTTGAAGATTCATGACAGACGTAAAGCCTGCTCTGCCGTCCCAATCGGGTGATAGTGCCAGCTCTAACACTGGCTTTTTTTGGGTTATTGCCTTTGATAATGTGACTGTTATTTCTGCAGCCGGGCAGCACGGATATGTGCCTATGTTTGTAGGGAAAGGGAGGAAATTTGAGACTGTCTTCGGGTAAATCCTCACTCCTTCAAAATACCTGGTGTTTTTAGTAAAATCGAAAATAGAATTTACACCCTGGGATAATATCCCATGCTGCGTCTCTTCGCCCCTATCGACTGTAACCGCAGCATCACCCTTCCAGTTAAAATCGATAACCTTGATAACATAATCTCCTTTGCTGATTGAGGGATTCGTCCAGCTCAGGGTATATGTTGCAGAACTCTCCCATTCAACCTCTAAACCATTTATTTTTTCAGCGGCTGCGACAGGTAAGAATATGAGAAGAATAAAAAAAAGTAATAACTTCAATAACCCCCCCTCCTGGATTTCAGCACAATACTGTATCCTGCTACAAGCAGGATCATACCAATGAAAGTCAATGCGTATGAAAATAAAGGTTTCCATACGAACCCATTTAATCCTAATGCATCCCATGTTACATTGGGAATGTACCCATTCTGGATTGAAAAACCAAACCATGCAGAAGCGAATAGAACAATTGACCCGATTACCATTGAAATTCCAGGATGGTATAAATTCAATTTAAAAGGCATTTTCAATTCAATACGCGGCATTGAAATACTGGGTTTTTTCGGTTCTTCCTCAGGTTTTTCTTTAAGTTTCTTTTTTAATTCCGCCAGAGCTATATGAAGGTCAAATGGAAGTACGCCCCGTACCATATTGGAACACCACGAATAATATATGAAAACATAAATGACAAGCCCAATGAACAATGAGCCGAACATCTGGTAATCACGCAGATAGGCGTTCATGATGATCGTGTATACGGGAAGTATCAAAATCGGGACAAATACCCATATCCAGACAGATTCCACATTCCAGAGCTTGAATTCGGCGGTTATTACTGCCCACCAGACAATATATACTATGGTAACCGCATAAGGAATATATTCCAGCGGGTATTGCAGCATGAATAAAAATGTGGCAAGAGTGATATTGATTAATACGATGTATTTAACGTACATCGAAGTGTGGGCAGGCACTGCTTCCTGGGGGGTTACTCTCTCTTTGACATGTCCTATTTTTTCAATATTCAGATTCATCATTTCCAGCTGGGTATGAACATCGGTGATTCCTACCTGAACATCTGCCACATCACGCAGTACGGGCTCAAGACGTTTATAAACCACTTCATCAAAGGTATCGTCTGCTATATGTTCAAGATACGTCCCTTTTTTAAGCACCAGAAACGCGCCAGCCATGACCCCGATTCCCAGAATGAAATAAAATAGGTTCGTTAAGAAATTCACCGGCTCAAAAGATGTAGCGATATTATAGACAAGCGGGAAAAAGGATGTGACCATGAGATATAATGAAGTAAGCATCATGCTTATTACGACTATATATTCGCCGGGCGAGAGGTGCCTGACAACTTTTTCTTGCGGGGCTTCGGATATTGCCGTTCTTACAGCGCTGCGCGACCCAAGCAGATTGTCTAAATCCAGTTTTTTACTGACATACGCGTCTTCTTTTTTTAATAATGAATCTATATCGATTCTCTTGCTTGTATAGCGCGCTGTGTCTTTCTCCATTGGTGCCATAAATCAGTCTTGTTTATAATATAAGCTTTTTTCCTTATACCATTTTATAGCTTCTTGATGAATTCCTTTATTTGGGAATTTATTCCATGCCTCTTCAACAACAGATTCTGTTATAATGGCATCAGGCGAAATTGCAGAAGCTAATTCCAGTGAAATGTAGCATAGATTATTAAGAGTACTCGGATGCCCCTCGCTCTTCTCCATTAAATACAGAATAGCCTCTTCGTTGAATGGATCAAAATCGCGTTTTTTCATCAACTCCAGATAGCTCTTTTTTTTACCAGACATGAGTGCACGGAAAATATATTCAAGACGCTGAGGAACTGTAAATGGCAGGGTATATTCGCGTATCAGCGCCCTTCTCAACATGGTATCGAGGTCTTCTGTCCATTCTTCAATCTGTTTTTCAAAACGAGGTACTGCGAGAATCAATCCCGTAAATGCCCTGTTTGCAGCAAAGTAAGGATTCGTGGAATTGGTGACCAGTTCGAAAGCGTCCTTTGAGAAATGTTCTCCCTGGTCAAATATACAGAACAATTTTTTGTTGTTCCTGACAAGTGCTTTCAGCACATCATTGTATATATCAAGTATCATTTCTCTGTCGGCAGCGGATAATTTTGTCAAATAGTTAGGGTCCAGATCGCCTATTATCGATGTGGCAAGTTGAACTGAGTTCTGACCATACACCTGGTTATACCAGAAAATAAAATCAGGAGGCAGATTTCTTACAATAAAATCGGCATTTTCACTCTTCCCGGAGCCCGTAGGTCCTATCAGTATCATCAGGCTTGACTGATTGTGCCTGGCAGCCCGCATTATCCTGTTGCAGACCGTTTCATCCTTGTTTATGAACATCTTATCATCAACAATCTTGTCGGCGAAAGGATTGAGATACATTTTATGTCTCTCCAGATATGTATCAAGCGTATCCCTCTGGAGAGTGTATGACTCTGGTTTGCCGATTAATTTTTCAATTATTTCGTCTAAATTCGCCACCATGTATTTATCTGCTTTTTAAATGCCATGAAGGACGTGAATCTCTTATTGAGAGGAACAAATACAATACAAGACATACAAAGAAGATCATAATGCCCATAGTTCTCATGTTCTGAACCGTCTTTGCAATTGCGAGGAATTCTGCACTATAACGCGTTGTCCTGTAATCCAGCAGGAAATAGTTCCCCACATCCTTTAAAACAAAGGGTTTTCCATTTAAAACAAAGGCTTTGCCGAGTATGTCTTTTTTGTTTACTTTCCATGAGTCAGGAACAGGATTGTTGTCGCCCTTTGTTCTGATAGTGTCCCCTGATATTTCATTAATCCTGTGCGTGACTGTAACAGGCATATTTGCGGCTATATTTCCCCGCGGGTCTGTAAATATTATTATATCCCCTACATTTGGTTTTACTAAAATATCCTGCATAAAGACAAGGTCGCCTTTTTTAAAGGTTGGCTCCATCGAACCTGAAGTTACTATAGCAAAAAACAACAAATGCGATGAGAGGATATATGCTATGAATAGAGTTATTGCGATTGGCAGCAATATTGTCCTAAGTCGGAATTTTCTGGCATGCTCCCTGTACATGGACATGGTTGCGTTTACTTTATCCGTGCGATGAGTTCTCTGATACTTTTCCACAATATACCCTATGATTCCGATTGAACTTTTGAATCCCTGCCTGCTGTCATAAAAAATAGCCAGTACGATTGCAAATAATATTAAATGCCAGATTATGAATCTGTAGAATGGGTCACCTACAACTGATATCTGCCATGTACCATAACGCGCCACTGTAAAAATGATGGCAGCAACCATCATCGTTACAAACGCAGTAATCAGTATCATATTTATATAGAGTTTGTTGCTATACTTAAAATACTTGCCTATTTTTGGTGACCGTTACATTACGTGTTGGTACTATTTTACTTCTTTGCGTACTTTGCGTTC
>CAYSLW010000151.1:0-5541 GCA_964431955.1 uncultured Candidatus Methanoperedens sp.
ATTTGCTTGAGACTGAAGTAATACTTAAAAAGAAATGTACTTACATTTATAAGCATGTTATATGAGAAAGTATTTAACGGAGTCTGTAGTTTATGAAAAAGCATGCTGACAAGAAAGCACATCGCCATGGAAGATGAGTTCCTAAAAAAGTTGGAACCACTAATTGTAAAGAACGAAGGAAACCTCAGCGCCGCCATGCGCGACGCTATTGAGCTCGCAGATATAGCACTGAAGACCTATGGCAGTAAAGATAAAGCAGTCTCAGCGATAATTAAAGGGGATGGCGGCGGGACCAGGGATCAATGCATCACTCTCGGTCAGTGCATTGTTGTACCCAGCCAGACACTTCACTGGTTACTGGAACAATCTAAGGGGCTTATAATAGATCAGGATACCTTAATCGATATTATAGACCCGTTCAAAATCACGTCCCTGCCGCAGCTCCAGGATTCTCTGAATGATAAACTCAGTGGATTCGGCTGGCAGACCGAGGTACAAATAGAACATGACGACGCGCCGTATCCTGACAAAGCCAGTGTCCTGATAAAAGGAAACTACCGAAACAGGCTGGAGTTCGCAGCCGGGATTATCGGACTGTATTTAGCCAACTACAAGGACCTGGGCATAGTCTCGATTCGCAGGCGAATGGGATGCATGAAGATATACCTCCAGAAAAGAAATAATCCAGAAGAAGCGTATATAGACCTGCTGGTTCACTTTGGCTATTTTCAGGATATTCTTAAGGAAATAAACACCAGGCCAGAATTTTGGAAAAATCTCATAAGAGAGCACAGTGCGACAAACTACAGCCTTGTTACCTTGCACCGCAACTTCTATGAGGACCTTTTGATCGGCAGGATTCCAAAGGCAATAATGACCATCGAGGCTGTCAGCAGAAGACCCATTGAAAAAATGCCGCTGCAAGAGCTCCTGCGTAATTTAAAACAGGTTGCTGAGACTTCATGCATAATCAATAAAATAGATTTTGAGGAAGAGATAATAAAAATTCATCACGGTTACAGAAACATGAGAGCTGCAGACAGGGTAAAGGAAATATTTCTCGGCATAATGGAGGCGAGCGGGTATGTCTATACAGCCGAGCTGACCAGCAATCTAATCATCCTGCGCCACCAGCCTGAAGTAGAGAATAAAGTTAACGAATTATTGGAAAGATTGTACAAAGGAGAACAAATATTTCCTGATAAATTATTGGAATATCTGGAATTCCTGAGGGAAAAACACCTTGATATTCGCGAACATATCAGGATACTTGGGAGAAGGATAGGCAGGCATATCATACGCGACCATGAAAAAGCCTTTGGGATAATAAATTGGACGCTGGCTTCCTTCAAGCAGGTATTTTCCGCAATGGACGCGAAACTCGGGCGCCAGTCTGAATGGGAGCTTTTTAACAATACAATCCAATACACCGTCCGCAAATGCCCTATATCCGGCAACCCAGAGCTCTGCCACATTCACAGGAACGTGTTTCGCGGCGCATTGGAGTATACTTTCGAAGGGAGAGCAGAACTGGAGATTATCAAACTTCTAAGCCATGACGATGATTACTGTGAGGTTCGCATCCACGTTATACCGTGATGAAAAAACTTTAAGAAAGTTTTATCAAAAGAAGGGTATGCTTTGCATACCCTATGACGTCATAAAGGGACGTAACCCTTTATGAATAGGCTTATTTAATTATTTTTGTAGATGGCTGGCGTGTTGCGGTCTCCATGGCTGTCAAGCGGAGGTTTACATTCTTAATCTCCTCGCTCATTTCATCTCTCACGGTTTTTTTCAGTGAATTCTTAATATCAATAACCTCGCGCTCCAGCTTGCTAATTTTTTGTTCCAGTTTTTCAATCCACATAAGCAATCGTAAGGTATCAGTGTCTTCATCATTCATGAGCTATCCGACCTATTTTATTCCTGTCTTGCTACTTTATCCTATTAAAGTTTTCTTTAAACTTAATGTGACTTTGTCACATTCCAGAGTAAATGAATTATTTCAGACGGGATAACAGGATTAACAGGATTGTGCATAAAAATCATCCTGTAAATCCTGTTAATCCTGTCCAAATACTCATTATAAATCGCTATTTTTAAGATAGAGTACTTAGTAAAATCGAGGAATACATCATTATACCGTCTAACTATCTAATCTGACGAAGTCAAGTTAATATGTTCCTAACAATACGTAAATCTGCTTTGTTGATGCCATTTTATGTCAATCAAATATTTACCGATGCCACTGAAAATCCACATGAATAATAGTGTTAATGTCTGGTGGAGAATATGACAAAGATTATAAATGTGGTTACCCGTGACCGTGACAACGGGAAGATAATCAGAAAAAAAGATAGAGACACCTATGATAAAAATGCCTATCCGCGAACGTTTGGCTGTCCTTTTTGTAGTCAGGAGTTTGCATTAATGAGTTCTGTATTTAATCATATGAGCAAGACGCATTACCCAGAAAACTCACAGGATTTGTTTAGCTGGGATGACGTTCCAGGAAACGATAACGGGAGACTTATAGAATTTCTAAAACAGAACTATGGTATTGATTGGGTAAAAACAGCAAAAATTGAAAAAATCGATGACTGTAGAACTATAAGAGTATCTTATGAAAAAAATTATCTTTTTCTTGGACTTAACGACAATAAAACTCTTGTAAACATAAAAATCGACGATGGTAGAACTGAAAAACTCAGTGTAAGGTTGGAAAATAGTAAGCTAAACATATACAACTCACAGAATAACAAGGTCTGGAGAATATGACAAAGATTATAAATGTGGTTACCCGTAAAAACGGGAAGATAATCAGGAAAAAAGTGAGGGCATCGCCATACGAATTTACCATTGCCACAAGAGCAAGATGGGAGATGGTGATCGCAAATGAGGATGTTTTCATTGAGGCAGGCAAAGTTGGGCGTATAAAGGTCAAGGAGATTAATGTTCAGAAAGATATGATCGCAATGCCCTGCGCTTTCAATCATCATCCTCTGGCATCCGTCATAAAGGTGGGAGCCAAGAATGGTCCTGCGCCCATGGAAACCGACCGCATTATCGATACTGCTTATGTGGTCGGACATGAATCAGGTGAGATAAAAAATGGAGACCTTCTCTCCATACTCAACCTGTATCCCATAATGTTTACGCGGGAGGCTACCAAACCTGTGGTGGTGGGGTGGGAATAATGGAAACCTGCAAAATATGCAAGGGCGACCAGGACTCAAAACAGTACGAGGAGCACAATATATGCACAGCATGTGCAGATATCATAGAAGACCAGATGAGTGAATATTTCCTGAGGACACTGAGACACGAATCGAATACAAAAAAAGGGTACCTGAAATATCTTGAGAACGGGAAGCAGTATGTCAGCGACTATCAGAGAATAAGAAAACACAGCAAGCGCCACATCCAGCACATGGAAGAGTATGTGCTTGAGGGGATGCAGAAAGGCATAGAGGGTGGGAAACAGAGGTATCTTGAGAGACTCCTTCAGACAATCAACTGGCTTGAGCGCTGTCCTGAGTTCTATAACTACTATTTCAAGAAATACTATGTGTGCCCAAACTGCGGTGCATCCATATTCGAACACTACGATAAACAGGATGTTGGGGACTGGCTCATGATAACGTGCGAGAGGTGCGATACCGTGATAAAGAAATATTTCTCGCCCAAGTTTGTGAGCAGTTTGCACATCAAATAAACTGTGAATCTGTCAGAATATTGAAAAACCACAGAGAACGCAGAGGACACAGAGAAAAAAAATAACAAATCTCTGTGCTCTCTGTGTCCTCCGTGGTTAATTGGATAGGAATTCGCTACATATGTGCATTCGCTGCTGTTATGCGCACCTCGCAGCATTCATCGCCGTGAGTAAGTAGTTTTATTATTTTGAGTTCTGCATCGCCCTTGAATGCATAGTCCATGGCACCCTTAAAAATACCACGTGTCAAATAGCATACGTCGGTGCTGAATGCTCCATTGATGGTCACGAGGTTGCATCTGCGCACGACATAGGTCAGCGAATTATTTTCATAATTCCATTCAGATTGGCGTCCGATTTTAGCATCTATGGTTGTAAATGCTTCTTGAAATGTTTTCATGTCCCATTTTTTCACATTATGTTCCTTTTCATATTCCTTCAATATCTGCCTGCTCATGCGTTTTCCTAATGTCAGTACAGATTCTTTTACATCAGGCATTTGTTTCATGTCATGCAGGAATGTTAAAAAAGTACCTAATTCTTTATCAAATCTACTGTTGCTTTTTTTAAGATTTTCTAAAATTTCAATAATCTTAATACCTATATCAGGGCGGTGCTGGAGGTGAATCAAATTGCTGGTTGATTTTGCATCATACGTATGCCCATTTGACTCAAGCACTCGAATGAAAATTTTTTTCAAGGTGTCTATTGCTTCAGGATTTCTGAAGCTGTGAAAAACCCTGATATTTTCTCCTTCAAGGTCTATTCTATCTACCACACGTGCAGTCTCATACACATCTTTCAAAAGGATGAGGAATTCTCGCAATGGTATCTCTTCAATCGGCTTTTTGCTGATGGATTCGATGGTTGCTCCTCCAATGGGTATTTTATGTGCGAGCAGGTCTTCGAAATGGTTTTTGTGCATGGTTACCATATTGTAACTGGTCGCACAGTGCCTTTTGATGATTGCCCTCCAGAAATCTGGTTTTTTAGATAGTTCTTCTGCTACATTCTGCATATATCCAAGATGCTGCACTAAATCTTCGTATGCAGATTCTGAATCATTTTTTCTTTGAAAATTTATTTTTATAGAGTGAATTCTTCTATATATTGTTTGTATTCCAAGGCATTTATTTTTAGCCAAATATAATGCAATGATTCTTGCCAGAAAATCTATTGTTTGGTAATTCCCCCCTTTTATAGATACTGTGACTTTAGATGGATTAATATCCTTATCGTAATTGATTACCACGTGCGTACCCCATCCCGTCCTATTAAACTTTGTATTAATAAACTGCTCTAATATAGACATGGATTTAACAGTGGATGGGTCAATAATTTCGTTTAATGTATTTTCGTCGAATAACATGCCATCAGTTTTTTTAAAAAACCACCCTAAGATGGAGCAGTCGACCAATACGCCGTCATTTTCTGAATAGTTGCCTGCATGAAATTTGGACCGCTCTTCTGCAAGCTCGATAACCTCACGAACTGCTGCGCTGAAATTTCCGTTGTGCTTTGCTATATATGGTTTCATTTTTTCCATATACTTCTTTTCCAGGGAAATGTGCTTTCGTGCCATCATTGCCACTCACAGTAATTTCAGTGCCATCAAGGATAAACCTTTCGCTGTGGATTTTGATTGAAACTTCAAGAATTATAAAAAATAAAATATATTATCAAATCGAAAAAATCAAGGGAATTTCCCGCATTATCGAATTAGACTCTTGACTTTGAAAATTTTGGTAGTGTCCTAAATTTCATTGTACTTTGATATTTTTCAAAATATAATTCTCGAATCACCCTTTCCAGTTCTTCATCGG
>CAYSLW010000152.1:0-5538 GCA_964431955.1 uncultured Candidatus Methanoperedens sp.
TTCAGGAAAAGACGATTTTCATCACCCTCTTTTTAATCCCGTCATGGATTACATTCACACATTATAAGAACGTACTTAAATCTATTGCGGTCAAAATATGCATGCTTAGGCACAATTGACGAATCTAAGTTCACTTATAGTCGAAGATTTTACTTTGCAATTACAGAATATGCGCTTTTTTCAGCGCTTTACGAAGACCGCCAAATCTGTAGGTATAAACCTGGTGTACAGGCATGTTATTACGGCTGCCAAGGTCATCGCAATGTGGTGGTCTGCCCAACTCTTTTGCCTTATTCATGAGCATTTCAAGCAATTCAGCGTCAGTATAATATTTTAATGATCTGCCATGTTTCCTATACTATAGGACAGACCCGCCTCTTTACACGCAGACCTGAAACTTCCAAACCGAGATACGTACGTCATAAAAGACGGCACATCATGGTCTGAATTCAACTCGTCCTGCGTAGGGACCCTGCCCAGCTCCTTTGCTTTCGCTTTCAGCATATTAAGCAGGTCTTCTTTTGTATACCTGAGGCATGCTTTAGATTCAGATTGCAGCAGCCCAGCCTCTTTGATTGCGTTTCTAATCGAACCGAAATGGCGTCTGAATGCCATAGAAGAAGGCATATTAGGATCAATATCTATTTCCCTTGGGATGGGAGAACGACCAAGAGTTTTTGCCTTTTCTCTGAGCATGTTGAGCAGTTCTTCATTCGAATGCTGGACATAATGTCTGATTGTAGATTCCAATCCTGCTTTTCTGATTGCCTGTCGAAAGGAACCGAAACGGTATCTATACGTCATGCCAGAAGGCAAGGATTGGTCAGCATCCATATCTTCAGAAGTAGGAGTTCGCCCCAAACTTCTTGCCTTACTTCTGAGAATATCAAGCAATTCAGGGTCGGTGTACTTCTTATGCATTCCAACCCTGTTAGGCATCATGCCTGCCTGCTTCAAGGCATTCGGTATGCTCCCGAAAATGATATAATATGGGTAGAGAGAAGGCATCTGCGCATCATCCTCTATATCCCTGCATGTGGGTGTTCTCCCCAATTCTTTTGCCTTGTTCTGGAGGCTAACGATAAGTTCATTCTTGGTATATGGCATTAATTAATAAACACGCTCCGAAACACATGTTATCATGGCTTTTTCCATTAAAGCTTTTCTGGGTGACATTTATATACACAAAAGAATGAAAGCCCCAGGAATCTCAATTTTTCTGATTGAGATTCAGCCGCAAGATAGGGATATGTGTTTATAGTTTCCTATACGTTTTAAAAAGAATCCATTCCAGGCATGATAAAGGTTTAATATAATGGTCAATCATAGAGATTCTCATGGAATACCTGAATCTTCAGGGCAAGGTCTGCCCCTTTGTATTATTCTATACGAAGAAAAAACTGGAAACGGTACCGTCCGGTGTAAAACTGGAAGTTATAATCGATGATCCTACGGGAAAAGAGACCATTTCAGGATGGTGCAGGACTCATCACCATGAGGTTCTGGAAATAAGCGAGTCGGAAGGTCACATTAAAATTATCATCAAAAAACATTAATAAACGTTAAGTAGAAAACGTTCGTAATATTACTAACGATAGTTATGGATTTCGTAGAACTTGTACGGAAAAACCTCGAAGGGAAGCTGCGGATAGAGGACGGCAACTGCGGCACAACCCACAAGGTATTAAAAGAGCTCTCAAGGCTGGGAGGGAAAGCAGTAACATGGGAGAGACCAGACGGCGTTTTTTCAAGAATACTTGACGATAAGGGCAATATCGTGGGAGAGGGGGAAGGCATAACATGGCCTCCTGCAATCCTTTTTGCAATGGTGGAAGGAGGGTTTTTCCCAAAGCAAATAGGAGCTGAACTCACAAAGTCCTTGCAGTGCATCATCGACATGGAAAAGGTAGCGGATATCTATGGCTACGGCAGGGTGGTAACGCCCGTGGCGGCTGCGTATAAAGAGGTGTGGAGGAACGGCGGCAGGGTGGCTATCAGGCGAAATTCCTGGGGAATTGAAGTGGCTTTTATTGACAGGGATGACAAGGAGATAGCAGTAGGTCCAATCTCATACTGTCCCACCTGTGGCACAGCCGCAACCATCCCGCGGGCGCCTGAGCTTGCCGCAAGGATAAAGGAAGAACTCAAGGATAAGCGCAACACTGGAAAGGAGAAATACGAGCGCGGGATAGAGAACCATTTCTTCTATAAAAACGACAGGGTATGCTGTGAGATGGTGGAGAAAGGAAGCGTTAACGGGCGGGCGATGAGATGCTGCATAGCCTACGCAGGTGTGGTGGCTGAAGTGCATGCAGGACTCGCTGGACAGAAGTGGGGCGCCTTATTTAAGGAATACTGCAAGGCATGTCCTGTGAAGCTGTGCAAAAAAGGGAAGAACACAGGAGAGGAGGCAAACAATCTACTCGTCTCTCTTGAAAAGAAGAACATGACAACCGATGTGGGGATAAATACGTATATCACAGCCATGGTGAAAAAGGATGGTGCTCTTGTTGGGAAGGGCATAGGTACTGTCTGCGCCTTCTCGTCATTGATGTACGCTGCTGCAAAATGCATCCAGCTTAGATCTGAAATAGAGGTTGTCAGGGAATAAAGGATGCACGAGATATCGATTGCTGGGGCTATCATTGACGCGGTGCTTGACGCAGCAAAGAAAAATAATGCCAAAAAAGTGACTGAGGTATTCCTTGAGATTGGGGAACTTACCGCTCTAAACCCAGAGCAGTTGAAGTTCATTTTTGAAACTATTACGCGCGGAACTGTGGCTGAAGGCGCACGATACAATATCCAGGTTATCAAGCCTGTGATAAAATGCAAAAAATGCTCATATAAAGGCTCAATCCAATTCTTTGAGAGACTTCATTTTTTCCTGCCTGTAATAAAGTGCCCAGAATGCGGGGAAATTGATGTGGATATTATCGCCGGCAGGGAGTGCTGTGTTACGAGAATAAAAATTTCCTGAAAACAAAACATTTATCATGATTGCAAATAACAGGTAGAGCCATGAAGCTTTTTGTCCCCTCGCCAGGGCACATCAACAGCCTCAAGGAATTGTTGAAGGCAAAAGATAGGATATACTCCATATTCATGGCAGGCTCTCCGGATTATATAGGCACCGGACGAAGCAATCTTGCCTCTCCGCAGCTTGAGGATATTGCGGCGCAGACAGAGTATGCCCACAAGCACGGCGTAAAGATGGAGCTTGTGTTAAACTCAAGCTGTATGGGCGGGCGCCAGCTCACCCCTGAAGGCTTCAGGATAAACCACTGGTATATCGAGAAATTAGTAGAGATAGGTGTTGACTCAATCGTAGCTGCAGACCCGTATCTTGTGGAGACCATTGCAAGGGATTTCGATGTTGATGTTGTGGTCTCAGTGCTTGCATTCGTGGATTCGCCTCAGAAGGCAGAGTTCTATGTGGGTCTGGGCGCAAATTCGATAGTCATAGATTCCAACGTCAACAGGCATTTCGATGTGCTTTACGCTATCAGGGATTCTGTGGACTGCGGGTTAAAACTCCTTGTAAACGAAGGATGCCTGTACCGCTGTCCTTTCAGGTATGCCCACTTTAACTTTTTCTCCCATGCCTTCGGACCAGAGCCAAGACCGAATGTGCTGGATGATTACTATTACCTTAAATGTCTGGAACTGAGGATTGCAAACCCTGAACTGATAATCAAATCCGGATGGATAAGACCGGAGGATATCAGGCATTATAAGGACATTACAGACGTTTTCAAGATAGGGGGCAGGACTCATTTCGTGGAGTGGATTCTCAACTGCGTGAACGCATACCGCAATGAGAGTTATGAAGGGAATCTCATGGATCTACTCGACTGTCCCAAGGATTTAAAGGATTTGTTTTACATACCCAATAAAAGCCTTGAAGGCGTTTTGGAGCATCAGTGGAAGAAGTGCAAGAAAGTGTGCAAGAAATGCGGGTATTGCAAGGCTCTTACAAAAAGGGTTACACAGGTCTATACAAAAGGCGGAACTGAGTTTGAGACACTTGCGCCATGGGAAACATATTCGGTGAAAGCATGATAACATCAGAACTTTTAAAAAACAGAGCAGCATTTGAGGAAAAGATAAGGAAACTGATTGGCAGACCCATACTTTTAATTGAGCTCGATATGTTCGCCCTGCCATGCGGATGCGCGGGGATTACCGCCAATACAAGAGGGCTTGAGATGGACGACCTCGAAGTTTTCGAGCCGCAGCTATTGCCTTATCTCAAGGAAATGGCATCAAACCTCGAGGTAAAACCTACTGTGACATTTGCAAGGCTTGTGCCTGGAAGTTCTGTTGTTGCGTCGCTTAACTGGCGCGCGCTGTGCAGCCGCTGTTATCCTGAGTTTGCGAGAGGAGAAGGGAAAACGCCCAGACCTGATCTGTATTTGCTGCAGTTTGAGAGGAGAAAGTAATTTTCTACTGCGCTCCAGAATTACCTATATTGCATAATAACGAATGGAACCCATGAATATCATCCAGAAGGTTTTGATTTTATCGGAATACCCCGCAGCTCTGCTGGGGGGAGCTTCATTGTTTGTGATAAAGTTTGTTTATATCTTGGGCAACTATTTCTAAAGTACGGGCGTTTGTATTTTAACAATATAATGTTTCTATCGATAAAGCAACAAATATAAGTCATATCCGCCAAATCAACCATTATCACCAGTATGTCAATAACCGTCCACCTGCGAAACGTCAATGAAAAGCGGTACAGGCTTTTCAAAAGCGCCGCTGCAAAAAGAAGCGTAAGCCTGAGCAAAGCCTTCGAAGAAGCCATCAGCGCATGGGCTTCAAGTTCAGAAGAAGTATCCGAAAAGCAGGCGCAAAACGACTTAACTTACAGAAAAATGAAAAAGCAGTTAGTAAGGCAGTTCTCCGGCAAGTATGCAGTCATTGCAGACGGCAAATTCCTCGGAGCAGAAGACTCGCTGGAAAATGCATGGACGCTTGCTTCCCATTCATACTTGCAGAAAATAACGACTTATAAAGAAAAAGTCTGGATGCATCAATATGTTTTCCAAACGCCTTCCTCTCAAAATACTCTACTATCCCAACGCTGGCATTTGCCGTGCAAGAACCAAGTGAACCCTGGTTTTCTATCAGAGAGCACCATGCCTTTAAATCTACAGAAGCCGGCAGGCTTACCTTTACCGGCTTTACCGGCTTTGCCACTCCTGCTTTTGTAAGCATGGCCTTAACGGAATCTTCCTGTCCCAACAGCTTAAGGCGTGGTGCAACTTCATCTTGCTCTGCCGTGTAGTCCCGAAAATCGGGATAGTCAGGCAGCCAGCCCATACCTAATTTTTCTTTAATCTCGTTCATATTTTTATCTCCTCTTGATTTATTTTAATGTTACTTATTTTGCAGTAACGAACAGTCCTATTACTCACGTATATATAACATTTCATCATTATAGCGAATGTAAACCTTAATCGTTTTTGGGTTATATTTTCTTACATTTCCATCTGCTTTCTTGATTTCCTTATTTATTTCCTTATTTCTTTTCGG
>CAYSLW010000153.1:0-5522 GCA_964431955.1 uncultured Candidatus Methanoperedens sp.
AGGCGCCTCGTTTCTTTGAAGGGCTCCTGAGAGGTCGTTCTATCTTTGAAGCGCAGCATATTACAAGCAGGATATGCGGCATCTGTTCCTGCTCGCATTCACTTGCTTCGATCCAGGCTGCTGAAGACGCGCTATCTATCACTCCTTCTTCGCAGACAATAAAACTCAGGAAGCTCCTCCTTTATTTTGAGATGCTTGACAGCCACTTATTGCACATATATTTTCTGGCGGCGCCCGACATGCTGGGAGTCAAAAGTTTTGTGCCGTTGATCAACACTCACAACCAGGTTATCAGACGGGCTTTACGGCTTAAGAAGACATGCAATGATCTATGCAGCATTCTGGCTGGTCGCCATATCCATCCTATCTCTGCGATCGTGGGTGGATTTACCAGGCTGCCGGAGGAAAAAGACTTAGGTGCTTTGCTCAATCTGTTAGAAGGGATAAGGCATGATATTGAGGCTACAGTGGATTTCGTTTCTGCATTCAGATTCCCTGAATTTGAGCGGGATACAGAATACGTTGCGCTTGTTAGCGACGATGGCGAATATCCGCTCTTAACGGGAGACGTGGGGTCTTCTGATGGCGTGAGGATGAATAAAAAAGAGTACAAAAATGTTGCAAATGAGTTTGTTGTCCCTCATTCTTCTGCAAAGCATACTAAACTGAGCCGCGAGTCTTATGCTGTGGGTTCACTTGCGCGGTTCAATTTAAATTATGACAAACTTCATCCGGAAGCAAAAGAGACTGCTCGCTCTCTTGGAATAAAACCCGGATGCATCAATCCATATCTGAATACCGTCGCGCAAATGGTTGAAAGCGTGCACTGTCTTAATGAAGCGGTTTCAATAGTGCAGGATATGAAAAATAATGGGATAAATTATAATGAAGAAATCGTTGTGGGATTGAACGAACGATCAAGCATCCGAGTTTTGGCAGGCAATGGCGTAGGAGCAGTGGAAGCTCCTCGCGGCACTCTTTTTCATAACTATGAGATAGATGATTTGGGGAGAATACTGAACGCCAATTGCATCATTCCTACAAATCAAAATCTTAATAATATCGAGAAGGATATGGAAAAGCTGGTTCCTGAAATCCTCGATAAGAGTGATGAAGAGATTATCCTTTTTCTGGAAATGCTGGTGAGGGCTTATGATCCGTGTATCTCATGCTCAACGCACCTCATTAATGTAAAATTCGTTAACCGGTGATAATAACCTGCTCCGTAGCCTTCGCCAGCCGCCTTAGCTTTTTTTGCTCTTCTTTCTAACCACTTCCAATTACCCATGTTTATTTACATTTTGTGGTTCAACCGCTTTATCTTTTCCAAAATACACTGTCCTGTGGGGGAAGGGTATTTCAATGTCAGCGTCGTCAAAGGCATTCTTAATCCCTTTTATAAGTTCTGTCCTTGTTGTAAACAGCGCTGACCTCTGTATCCAGACCCTGATTTCAAAATCGATGCTGGATTCTCCGAACTTTGTAATAATGATCATAGGTTCGGGTTCTAAAAGAATATTTTCATTGCTTTTTATCACCGAATCTAATATATCAAGCGCTTTCTGGATGTTTTCCTTATAAGCGATCCCGACAGGTATATCCAGCCGCCTTATCTCGTATCTGGATAGATTCACTATCCTTGCGTTTGCAACTGCAGAGTTGGGGATTCTCAAGTAACGATTATCAAAAGTCCTTATTCTTGTGGACAGAAGACTTATGTCAAGAACTACGCCTGCCTGTCCATCGATCTCTATTGCTTCACCTATCTCAAAAGGTTTGTCTGCAATAAGGAAGAAACCTGAAATTATATTGGAGACCGATGTCTGGGCGGCAAAACCTATAACGATGCCCAGTATTCCTGCTGCGGCAAGTACTCCTGTGATTTCGATTTCGAATACCCTAAGAAAGGCGATGATAGTTGCGAAGACCAGCACGTAAAATATGATATTTTTTGTCACACCCCCTATATGGCTTCCGAATTTTGAGGTTACGAGTTTTCCTGAGTCTTTGAAATTATTTTTGAGGCAATTATGCCAATCACTAATATCAGGATGGCTTTGACCGTGATGGTGTATTGAGCGTAAATGTCGTAAAAGTCGATCATAATCCAAGTTCCCTTGCAATACCAAACTTATCGAACCTTGTCAGCACAGTTTTAGCCACAGACATTTTTCGGTCTATGATCGTTTGAGGATTAATTACTTTGGCAGAAGTTTTCGTACCATACTCCACCCCGAACTCATTTGAAGTTATGACAAGTATGTAAACTTTGTTTGTGAAGAAACCGTTTTCCCCTTTTACAAGGAAGAGATTCTCAGGTTCGATAACTATTTTCGATATCTCTCTTGGGACTTCGCTTTTGTTCACTATTCTTAATGGCACAAGGGCATCCTCGGTCTTAAAAGGATTTTCAAATGCAAATTCCGCTTCCACATAGGCGCAAAGCACTCCACTGTGGACTTCACCGTGCCATGCTGTTCTGCCAAATTCTGCATGGCTGTCTATCTCAAGGGGTTTTTCACCCCTTCCAATGACAAGTTTTGTAATTAGAGGAAGTCTCAGGAACAATTTAAGCTGAGATTTTGGAGAAAGTAACAGAGCATCCTTAAATTTAATTAAGTATGGTTTAGTGTAGAAGTCTTTTATCGTCTCTACGAACAACTCCCCTGAGATGCTTGCTATGCTGTATGACTTTCCAGAAGTAATTCTTACAGTGAAAGGGTTTAGCCTTTCGAAAGCATAGTCCTTTCCAAAAAAGTCAAGTTTCAATGTGCCTTTTTCAAGCTTTTCCATTAATGTTTAATGAGAGGAGGCTGTATAAAAATATTAGCTGATTGTTTGAGTTTAGGCTGTGACCTTGAACCTGCCTCCCACTGAACCTGTTTTCTTCCTGCTGTAATATGCGCTAACGGTGTAACTATACTCCCCTTGATTTAACCTCGCTGGAATGCGCCATGTCTTCTCTATGGATTTCTGCGTACCAGCCTGTATATTATTAATTCTTTTAACTAACTTTTTTACCAATGGTCCATTTTCATCATGAATACTTATGCCGATTCTTGCCCTCTTCCAGACAACTTCACCTGCATTCTTCACATTAATCGAAAATGTCAGGATGCTTCCTGCTTGTACTACATACGGCTCTACCTTCGCTTGCATCTTTACTCTCACCAGAGGGAACAGAATCCCCCGCTTCACGAAAACTTCCCTGATTAAAGGCTCATTTGCGCCGTTGTAAATGTTTTTATCCGCAACGATAACTGCATCTGCTGCATCCTCAAACCTTGAATTAAGGTTCAGGTTAAAATTACTTTCAATAACCAGCCTGATAGCATTGTCTCTTGCAACAAGCCTCTTTGCTTTAATCCTGGAAGCCCCGCCCATTTGCAGATATATATCCCACAGCACAGCAGACCATATTTCTCCGTCCCTATCGCAGCTATCCAACCCAAGGAAATCCTCTGGATAATGCTTTTTACTGTCAACCCTGCTCACGCAATCACCTATTTTCCCTATGCCATTCCAGTCCCCAACGCATTCGCGGTTAAAGCCTTCATTTATCTCTGCAAAAAAGCATGCAGCGAAGAAATCCCCAAAACCTTCGGCGATAGGGCAGGAATTCCATGTAAGCCCAAAGCCTGGCACCTGTTCATCTAAAATGGCATGGCAGTATTCATGGAGAATTATATCCGCATCCTCAGCATCATCGATATACCATGTGCCGAATGTTATTTCCCTGGTATCATTATTGTAATATGAATTGTTCACGAAATCCCCGTGTACGTTCACCTTTATGGTTTTAGTGCATAAGTCAGTGAAACCAAGGCTCTGGATATACCGCGCAGCCTCGTCGATATGATAATATGCCATCACTTCCTTAAAACGCGGGTCTGGCCTTGAGTAGTCAAAAAGTAAATCCTGCTCTCTTGCTCTGTCGGGTGTCCCGCATGTATCCACACATTTGCCTCTAAGGTAGCCCGAACCGTCTATATCCTTTAGAACGACATCAGTATAAGCCCTGTCTGGAATTTTGGATTCCGCAGTAAGGCTTCTGTCTCCCAGGGCAACTACAGGATTTGGAATGAAAACCCGACCTCTGCCTGTCGCCTTCATGAGCGCATCAAGTATATCCAATATATTTCCTGTTTTTTTTCGATAGGCAATTCTACATAAACGTCTGGATGATAACAAATATCGACTTTTTTAACCAGGTTGTTTTTATCCATATGAACTGAAGTAAAAGCATTGTTGATGGGCAATTCATAGAAGAACTGCTGGAATACAGCGTGGCACCCACCAAGGCTGTCTGTTTTTCTGATAAACTTCAAATCTTCTAATGTCTCTTTCATTTTAAATAATCTAAAATGTTCTGAAAAGAACTTATGTGATGCTGTTTCCGTGTCTTTTTCTGGCTCAACTGATAAAATTCCGCATAAGTGAGAAGGAATCCCTCTTTTACCCCATATAACATGGAGACCCCAGTCCAATCTTTTCAGCTTTTCCAGCGCATTTAGCTGGGATTTTGTGGGCTTTATTGGCTTCCTTCGCCGTCTCCTACTATCAGGATTACCCAATCCCCATCACCCCAGCTATTATCATCGCCAGATTGATAAAAAGTATAACTGGTATGAAAAATTTTATTATGATGATAAACAGCCCCTGCATCCATCTTTTGCCTCCTATCTGCTGGAATATTACCTTCGGGTCAATGAACCATCCAGCAACTATGCAGAGCACCAGTCCTGCTGCGATAATCCCTATTGTGCCAAAGGCGAGGTCCATTCTATCGAGAAGAGGCGTTCCGAACAGCTCTAATTTGAGAGCTGTGTAGCTTAAAGCTGAAGGAAGCCCGATCAGAATGATGACTATTGAGATTATTGAGGTTGCTTTTTTCCTTTCAAACCCATAAGAATCAATAAGCGTAGCTACAGGCACTTCAAGCATGCTGACCGCCGACGTGAGCGCGGCAAAGAAAAGAAGCAAAAAGAAAACAGCGCCAAAGAGAAATCCAAAGCTCATTTCCTGAAAAATTGGAGGTAAAGTAACAAAAGCAAGCTGCACGCCTGCTGCGGGATCGACTCCAAAGGAAAACACGATTGGAAACACCACGAATCCTCCAAGGATCGCTATCATGAGGTCGGAAACAGTAATTATGCCAGCACTTTTTACGATGTTCTCATCCCTCATGTAGCTGCCGTAGGTGAGCATGATGCCTGTGCCCACGCCAAGGGAGAAAAACGCCTGTCCGAATGCTGCCGTCCAGACAAGGGGGTCAGCCAGCTTTCCGAAGTCGGGAGTTAAATAGAACTCTATCCCCTTCGCAGCGCCGGGCAGCGATAGAGCAAAAATCACAAGTAATAGCAGCATTGCGAACAGAAGAGGGATTAGGAACTTCGAAAGTTTTTCAATGCCCTGCCTCACGCCTGCCCTCACAACGAAAAAAGTTATTCCGCCCGAGATCAAAAAGAACACGAGAGGATAATAAGAGCCTGTGAAATAAGAAAATGACATTTGCTTACCCG
>CAYSLW010000154.1:0-3795 GCA_964431955.1 uncultured Candidatus Methanoperedens sp.
GTTGCAGCGCCTTAGAAAACCAGAATTTTATATTCATTTTCTTGACTATGTTTTCAGTCTCGGCAGGACTTTTCTTTTAACCCAGAGCGCGATAACATACACCAATGCAATAAATACCACTACCGGCAGGATGAATCCTATGAAAATGATTATGCCCTTTACACTCTCGATAAATCCTGTTACGGCTTCCCTCAGCGCATCTGTTATACCCCATCCCTGCCCGCCAATGGGCGCAGGCTCGCTTGCACTTACTGTAATAGTGGACATTTCAACGCTCTGGTTGAGATAGTTCAGCCTCCCCGTGAGGCGCTCGATCTCGCCGCGCACACGTTCAAGTTCCCGCTCCACTTCAAGAACGTCCTTGACAGTTGCAGCCATCGTCAGGATTTCCTGAAGCCTTGTTTCCTGTTTTTTAAATATAAACTGTGAAAATATATAATGCTTGCTTTTACTTTATCTGCATACCTATTTTGCTGTCAAGTATCCTCAAAAATTCCTGCTTTGCCTCCTTCGGTATAAAGGCTCCTGCTGCTATGTCATGCCCTCCTCCGGTACCTCCGACAGCTCTTGCAGCCTCGCTTATCGCCTCACCCAGGTTCAACCCTTTCCTGATAAGCTCGTAGTTTCCCCGCGATGAGACCTTTACACCGCCGTTTGAGTCCGCAAAAGCGATTATGGGAAGGCTCCTGTTATTAATAAAAGATGCACTCATCCCTGCAACAATACCCACGATGGTTTCCCTGATTTTGTTCCCGGCATCAAAGTACTGCAGGTTTTCCATCCGGATTACTCCCTGCTCTTTCACAAGATTCAACCCAATAACTAGGTTCATCCTGTGCTCATTGAGCAAGGAGCATGCCTCTTCATAGCCCTTACCTCTATCGCCCATGCATACTGCAAGCCCTATATCCGCATGGTCATAGCGCGCTGTTGCATTGAGTAATGTTGAAAACTCAGAGGCGTCTCTTACCTCGGTGCCCTCACGCTCACGTAATAACGTGTAAACCTCTCCTATCAACCTCTGTGCATTGCACGCCTGCAATCCTGATGAAAGACAGTACTGTAAGATAGCGGATACTATCTGCTGTTTTTCTTTTGCTTCGAAATCTATCCACCGCCTCCACTTTTCTCCTTGCTGGCGGATGCCTATTTTTTTTAGGAATTCAATACTTGCATCCTCGTTTCCCGTAATTCCCGGGAGGTAGGGGTCTGTCGAATATTGCAGCAATTTAAATACAGGGCGCGTCTGTTTGCCGAATAAAAGAAGGTCTTTCTCATAGCGCAGTACGCCGTTCCTGACACCTGCTTCCAGTACCTGCCGGTTCATACCCATCAACTGTCCGTGTTTCACATGCTGTAAATCTCCCACTGCACCCACAACAGCGAGGTCTGCAAGGTCTCCATTATCCCCCAGTGCAGACCCCACAAAATATGTAACTCCAGACCCGCTTATTTCAGTCGCGCCGTTAATACCGAAAAGATGCGGATTAAGATGGTGTTCATATACCCCCTGAGGCTGGTGGTGGTCCAAAATTACCGCATTGAGCGAGAGGGAGCTTATTGCATCAAGCATCCCGCTCCCGAGGTCGGTAAATATAACAAGTTCAGGATTCTTATCTGCCATCTCAGTGAGAGCTGCCATATCCAGTTGCTTGACAAAACGGGTATCGTACTCGATTCCAGCCCTCTCTAAGGCTTTTCCCATAATGGCAGCCGATGTCAGACCGTCAGCGTCGATATGCGACACAATGAGAGCGGCGGTGTGTTTTTTAATATACAAGGCACACTGCCCAGCCTTTTTCTCCAGCGTCATTATCAACTTTCGTGGTCTTGTTTATTTAAATAACCTTTGATAGCATGGTGAAACTATTCTTATGACAATTGTTTTATAGATTGCATTATATCAAAGAATGCTATGAGTCACGAATACCGGGTGCTTGGATTAAAAGCGGGGCTTGAGATTCACCAGCAGCTCGATACAAGAGAAAAACTCTTTTGCGGGTGTCCTACCCTTCTTCGTGACACAAAGGAGTCCAATTTTGAGTTCACGAGATATCTTCGCCCCACACAAAGCGAGATGGGCGTAATCGACAAGGCTGCGCTCGAGGAGGTAAAACTCACAAGAAAATTCATCTATAAGGCTTATGACACCACGTGTCTTGTGGAGAACGATGAAGAGCCGCCTCGCGAATTGAACCAGGAAGCTGTTGATTACACGCTCATGATTGCACGCATGTTGAACATGAATATAGTGGATGAACTCTACACCATGCGAAAAATAGTCATTGACGGCTCCAACACCTCAGGGTTCCAGAGGACCGGGCTTGTTGCTACCGGAGGCTACCTTGAATCAAAAGTTGGCAGGGTGGGGATAGATGTGCTCTGCCTTGAGGAAGAGGCTGCGCAGAAAGTAAAGGACAGAGGAGATTCAGTGATATATTCGCTTGATCGCCAAGGGATTCCGCTTGTTGAGATAGGTACTGCGCCTGACATCGTTTCTCCGGAACATGCAAGAGAGGTGGCAGAGCAGCTCGGGATGATACTGCGCTCAACAGGCAGGGTAAAGCGCGGTCTGGGTACGATAAGACAGGACATAAACATCTCAGTCGCTGAGGGCGCAAGGGTGGAGATAAAAGGGGTGCAGGAGCTTGCGCTGATAGGAACCATTGTAGAACGAGAGGCAACGAGGCAGGTAAATTTATTGGAAATAAAGAGGGAACTTAACAAAATAAAGGCAGCAGTTTCAGATAAAATCGTGGATGTGACTTCTGTTTTTGCAAACACATCTTCCAAAGTAATATTGAAATCTTTGAAGGGGGGAGTGGTTTATGCGGTGAATCTGCCAGGATTCGCAGGATATGTTGGCAAAGAAATCCAGCCGGGCAGGCGTCTTGGGACTGAGTTCTCAGACCGAGCCAAAAAATCAGGTGTTGGGGGCATATTCCATACCGACGAACTGCCTGATTACGGTATTACCGAAAGCGAGGTGAATGCACTGAGGATCGCTGTGGGCGCACATGACAGGGATTGTGTGGTCATGATTGCTGATGCCAAGGAAAAGGCGGCATGTGCAGTAGAAGCTGTGATTATCCGTGCGCGTGAGGCGCTGGCGTGCATTCCCGAAGAGACAAGGCGGGCGCTTCCTGATGGGAACTCAGCTTATATGAGACCTCTCCCTGGCGCAGCACGCATGTATCCTGAAACGGATGTCCCGCCTGTGGTGATAACGGAGGAAAGAATCTGGAATATAAAATTGCCTGAGCTTATCGAGGAGCGCATGGAGAGATACACCTTGCAGTTTGGTCTGAATGAAGAACTCGCTGCCCAGATAGCCCGCTCGGGCAGCTTTGTCCTTTTCGAGAGCATAATGCAGCAGGTACCTGAAGCAAATGCTACATCGGTAGTAAGAACGCTTGAGACCATTCTATACGAACTTGAGAAAGAAGGAGCGCCTGTGAATAATATTACAGAGGAGCATTTCTTCCAGCTTTTCAGGCTTCAATCTGAGGGAAAGATTCCAAACGAAGCGATCAGTAATATCCTGAAAACTATTGCAGCCAAGCCTGAATTAACAGTGGATAAAGCTGTTCAAACTCTCGGCATTGGGGGGATAGAAACAGGAGAGTTGGAAGTTGCTATCGATAAACTCATAGAATCCAGGATGGATTTTATTAAGGCAAAAGGTCTGGATTCAGCAGGACCGCTGATGGGCGTGGTCATGAAGGAGTTCAGGGGCAAGGTGAGCGGTCAGGAAGTAAGCAGGATATTGAAGGAAAAAATCTCAAAAAAATTGGG
>CAYSLW010000154.1:3895-5487 GCA_964431955.1 uncultured Candidatus Methanoperedens sp.
AGGAACAGTCCGCATGCAGTCAGCATTAGCCCGTACATGCTGTTCGACATAACCCGACACAAGCGAATACCATCCAGCCAAACTAAGAAAGCCAGGGCACTCATTACTCAATATCCTCATCACAGCCTCAGGGAGTTCTTCTCATAATCGCGCCAATTTCAACCGCCCTGCGTGCCACCTCCACAGCATCCCTGCCCAGAAGCCTTATCATCGCCTCTTTCCCGACGCCTCCGGTATCATAAATCACATCGGGAACCCTGCCTGTGCTTCTGATGGCTAAATTTACGCCCCATTCCATCGTGGAAACACCCTGCGGCTCATCATCTCTCGAAAATGATGCAGTGTTCAGTCCAAGCCTGGAACAGGCAGAAAGCGCCTCCTCTGAATAGCGGATATTCATGGCAGCATGCATTGAACTATCCGCATGCAAAGCAGTCAGCACTATCCTCGCTACATGGCTGCTTGCGCCGAATGCAACGCATCCCACAGCATGCACCACTCCCTTTAATTTGACGATTCTTCCAGATACTGCAGCCACATCCAAAATCGAGGAGGCGTTTGATACAGCCATAGCGATGTTGCATCCTACTTCAGGAATAAGTTCTGCTGCCATGTTATTTTCAACAAGCTCAACAGCTTCCCCCACGTTATTTATCAAGCGGTATCTTTCAGCCTCTCCCAGCGTATGTGCAAGCTGGTTCACAGGCGCAGCCCCGTCTCCTATTTTCACGCCTGAAAGAATTGCCTGTTCAACAAATTTCTTGGCGCTCCGGGCGGCTTCCACAAGAGACGCCCCTTTTGCTATCTCCGCAGTGAGCGCAGCGGAATGCGTACAGCCAGAACCGTGCGTTCCACCTTTTAACAGCTTTCCTTCGATATACGTGTATTCGCCATCGAAAAGAACATCAGTCCCTTCAAGATGCCCTCCTGTCACTATTACTGCTTTTGCTCCAAGCTCATGAATCTTTTTTGCAGCTTTCTTAGCCCCGCTTATGTCCCTGATTTCAACTCCAGATAATCTTTCAGCCTCATCTACATTTGGCGTAACCACCACAGCAAGAGGCAGGAGTTCTTCTATCAAAACCGCAACAGCCTCGTCTTTTTGCAATTCCCCGCCAGCCTCTGCTGCCATCACAGGGTCAACCACTAAAGGGAGTTTTTCTTTCTTAACCAGCTTCGCAACAGTCCTGACGATTTCGGGAGAAGAAAGCATCCCGGTCTTGGCGCAGTCTATCCTGATATCGCCCGTCACTGCATCGAACTGCTCTTTGATGAACGATACCGGAATATCATAATAATTCATGACGCCTCTTGTGTTCTGCGCCGTAACTCCGGTAATCACGCATGTTCCATGGACGCCAAGAGCTGCAAATGTCTTTAAATCCGCAGCTATACCAGCGCCCCCGCCTGAATCCACGCCTGCTATGGTCAATGCAGTTTTCATCCTACAAAGAATGGCTTGCATACATTATAATAGTTCCAGTCGGGAATTAAGCATCTGATGACTGAACACATCAAAGCATGGAAAAGTGAATATAAAAAATTTAGGTGAGCCTCAGGCAAACTTAATAAGATAGCTTAAAAATCTAAAA
>CAYSLW010000155.1:0-5465 GCA_964431955.1 uncultured Candidatus Methanoperedens sp.
ATCTATCAAATATTCCCATTTTCACACCTCCTTATGCGACCAATTGCAGATAACGGCTTGCGTGTTTGCGAAGTGCCAAAGGCATTTAGGTGAGTGGAACGAACCGCAAACACGCTGTTAGACGAAGGGCCCAAGTCAAATGCCTCCTCGTTGACAAGCGATATAGGCCGCTACAGGCGTTGTTCGATCAATAGCCGCACTACAATGAAGTAGAACAGGTTTCGGCAATGCATCAAATGCTTCGAGTACCTTTTGCATATAGTTTTCCTCTGGCCGCTGATAGTCGGTCATTGGGAAGTGATGAACTTCAAAGCCCTGAGACTCGTAATAGCCCAGTAAACCACGTTCATGCAGACCGAGCCCGCCCCGAATGTAATGACGCTCAAGTTGTTGGTTCTCAAGCAGACAGATGATCGAGAGGATGCCCATCTGCTTTATCCGCTCCACCCAGCTAATCACCAGTGACTTTGCCTGTGGTGGTAGCGGGCTACGTCCCCCAAATTGGGGATGGTCCCGGAGCGGTCTCTGCGAGCAGGCCAATCTCCCGGGCAGCACCCACACGATTATCTCAGACTCATCACTGGCTATGATCTGATTCCGAATTCGCTTTAACTCGTTCCTAATATGCTGCTCAAGCTCTTTCATCTACATCTGGGCCTTTCGTCTAACTTGTTCATAGACGCATTGCATATATCATTCCATTTTGGGAATATAGACGCATTGCGTATATCCTCACTTTGGATACATTGCTCAGCTTTTTCCATACGTTACCCCTTCATTTCTTTAAAATCCATAGTATCCAATGGACTTATAATCTTCCCAAGAGCCTTGTTGCTTACATGGGTATATATCTCTGTTGTTTTTGAATTTTTATGGCCAAGTAGTTCCTGAATATAGCGTAAATCAGTTCCGCTTTCAAGAAGATGTGTAGCAAAACTATGCCTCAAGCTATGAATGGTTACATCCTTTCTGATGCTTGCTTTCTCTTTTGCCTGCTCAAAAATTGCTTGAACTGTTCGAGTTGAGATATGTCTGCCATCTTCTGCTCCAGAAAATAGCCACTTCTCAGGCTTATATTCACTCCAATACTCTTTTAAGGATTCCAGCGCCACTTCAGAAAGTATCGTGCATCTATCCTTCCTCCCCTTCGCACCTTTTATGTGAATCAGTTGTCTTTGGGTATCAATGTCCTCTATGCTTAACTTCACCACTTCACTTACGCGCAAACCAGCGGAATAGGTGAGCATCAAGATTGCCCTGTGCTTTACATTGGCAACGGATGAGAGTATCCTGAAAACTTCCTCTCTGCTCATCACAACAGGCAGCTTTTTGTCTTTCTTTGGTCTTTTAATCTCATAAGCAAAATTTTTCTTTAAAATCCCACCGTAATAAAATTTCAATGCATTAATTGCTATATTCAAGGTCGATGCCGATGAATCTTTTTCATCTGCAAGATAAAATAGATAGTTCTTTATGTCCTCATTGGCAACATCTGCAGGGCTCTTTTTAGCAAATCTTAAGAAATCCTCATTATAGTAAATGTAAGCCTTAATCGTTTTTGGGCTGTATTTTCTTGAGACAAGATCTCTTCTTAGGTCTTCAAAATCTCTCATCGTGTTTGCTTTATCTACTGGGGTTTGGAGAGAAGGATCGATATCAAACCTCTCGCCCTCAAATAAAAATGCAAGCCTATCCAGAATATTGTTGCCTGATGGAAGGCTCCAGTATTTCTCTTCTGGATGCCATCTATATCCCTGCATCGTTTTAATTTTTGCGATACAATCAGGGTTATATGGAAAACTCACGATTATTCGATTTGCAGCGCCCCTGCCAATTTTAATTTCTGTCATCCTAACCTCTGTGAGAAATTAATATTTGATCAAGTCCTATATTAACCTGCCGTTCCCACCAGACCGTTACATTACATGTTTGTTAGTACTATTTTACTTCTTTGCGTACTTTGCGTTCTTGGCGGTTTATGGTATAGATTACTCACCGCAAAGGGCGCAAAGACCGCAAAGCAGAGCTTGATAATGTTGTGAATTGGGCTTCAATTAATATGGCGATCTCACAAATAACTTCAAATTTTATTCACCAACACGAATTGAAACGATGTCCAAGAATCGTTTCCTGTTGGCAATTTTTTCACGACTATTTTATTATAATAGTATCGGAATGAGTCGTGATATCAAGGCTTCAGGCAAAACAATTGTTGCCAGAAGCATCCACATGCCATACTTTTGCACAATTTGCATCAGGGCTCGCATGGTTTTCTTTTGGTATTGCCACATAAGTTACGGTTTCCTTATGCCAGAGCCTTATTTTTTCTACCAATCCTGATTAAAAACGGCAGGAATATCATGGCTATCGCAATTACTGTCAGTCCAGCCACAGCGAAGCTTGCCCCAAAGCCGTACCAATCTGCAATCAGCCCGCCTATGAAAGGACCTGCTGCAAAGCCCAGGGAGCCGAACAGGTTGAACCCGCCCATAGCAGTGCCCCTCTTTGCAGGATTTGCCAGGTCTCCTGCTAACGCTGCTGAGGGAGGATACATGAGCGCTCCTGCAATGCCGCCCGATACCATAACCACAGCCAGCATCGGAGGCGCAGCAATGCCTACGCCCGCCACGGCAATGCCGTAGAGTAATGAACCAACAACCAGAGGAGTTACTCTCCCTATTTTATCAGATATAGCGCCAAGAGGGTACTGAAGGAGGGCAAAAGGTATCAAAAACGCAGCCATGTACATGCCGATACTCCCTGAGTCCATACCGTATTTCATAGCAAGCATAAGCGGGAATACTCCTACGAAAAAACCAACAGTAAAACGCTCCACGAATGAGAAAGCATAAGGTATGAATATCCTTTTTTCTTCCCGAAGCAGCAGCAGTGCATCCTTCAAGGATGCTGGTTTTGACTCAAGTTTCCGCTCTTTGAGAGCTATTGCCGCAATCAATGCCCCAAGCAGCAGCGTGAATGAGCCAAAGTAGAGAGGATATAAGGGATTTATCGCGCCGATTTTCCCACCTGTGGGAGCGCCCAGAGCATTACCCAGCGCCATGCCCATACCGAGTATCCCCATGCCTCTCCCATAGTGTGTCTTTTTGACCATGTCCAGTACCGAGGTCATGAGCAGTGAGAACGCCATTACCGTAAAGCTTCCCTCTATAAAGCGCAGTATCAGCAGCAAAGGCATGTTGGGCGCCAGCGTGAGGCTGAACATGAGGATAGCATTCCCAAGAAAACCGATAATAATGAATATTTTTCTCTTACCCATCCTGTCCGATATGCTGCCCCAGATGAGAGAGAATATCACATAAGCTGCGAGGTTTGCTGAGACAAAGAGGCTCGTCTCTGCCACGGATTCGACAATGAACCTCTCCATGACAAATTCTTCCAGTACAGGGTAGATGAGGGTGACGCTGAACATCAGCAGGAACGTCAAAATGCCAAGGAGGTAAATCTCCATGTAGTTTTTATTTTGCAGATGCAATCTCCCCTTTAACCTGCTTGTATTTCAGTATCATGATTCTTATGATATAATATAAAAGTATTTAAGTTATTGGAGAGATGTGGCTGTAATTTTGGTGATACTTTGGAAATTTTATTAATTCAATTCAGCATCCTTGTTTTATCCCTGGCTGGATTGATAATTTTCGCTGAGAAACTAATCGTTTCCTCAGCCAAGCTGGCAAAAGCTTTCGGTATATCTGAGGCGGTAGTAGGTCTTACACTGCTTGCGTACGGCACATCGCTCCCTGAGTTTGCCGTATCTTCCATCTCGTCTATCGAATCCCATCCAGAGCTTTCGATCTCAAACGTTCTGGGGTCTAATATATTCACTATTGCCTTCATCCTCGGACTTGCTGCTTTCATCAGACCTTTCTCTGTAAAAGAGGCGCACTTGAGGGGAAGAGATAATTACATAATGGTTGGTACTACGCTCCTGCTGATAACTCTTCTTTTCTTTTTTGGAGGCATATCTCGAATAGCGGGTCTTATAATGGTTTTGTTGGTTATTGGCTATACATACTATTTGCTAAAACACGATAGTACGACCAATCAGTTGAAAAAAGACGAAACGATCTCAAAGCTCAGGGAAGCTGGTATTGTCCTTGCCTGCCTTCTGGCGGTTATTATAAGCGGAAAATTCACCGTGGATTCAGCAGTTGCGGTCGCAAAGGGATTTGGGGTGTCAGAATGGCTCATAGGTGCAACCATAGTAGCGGCGGGCACATCGTTGCCTGAACTTGCGGTGAGCATCACAGCGGCAAAAAAGGGATTCTTCGGCATGTCTATTGGCAATATCATTGGCTCAAACATATTCAATATCCTCTGGGTTCTTGGATTTGCAGCCACGCTGAATCCGCTTTCCGTGGATTTTGATATGATCAAATGGGACAGCGTGTTCTTACTTGCAGTAACTTTGCTCTTAACATATCATTTGATTAGAGCAAGGGTATCGCGTAATGAGGGAATTCTATACATCTCCATATACTTTGGCTACATCGTATATCTATTAAGAGGCGGTTGAAAACAAAAAACTTGACGAAGTAAGGTATGCTGAAGAAGCAAGATTGTCTGGAAGCAATAAGCGCTCTCGGAGCGTCCGGATTCATTGGAAAATACAGGGCTCAACTGACAGAGGAGCTAAAATCTGCAAAGCATAAGCTGGTATGGATCCACGGCGCAGGCTGCTCAGGCTGCACAATGTCCTTTCTGAACTGCGACCATGAGCTTCTTGGCACAATACTTAAGAATGAATGCATACCAAGAGGCGCATCAGGTCACTGGATTGCGTTGAAGAACGGCGTGGTCTCAAATTATCAGATAATCACACCCACAACGTGGAACGCCTCGCCAGGTGGTGTTATGGAAAAATCCTTAGAAGAAAGCCCTATCTGTGCTATGGGCAACATATATGGGATTGCCTGCTCAAACCTCGTAACTGCGCTGCACATTGTGAGGAGCTTTGACCCATGCAATGGATGTGCGGTGCATGTGATAGGTTCAAGACTTGATTCTTTCAAACTTCATAGTTGACAGGTCAATTGTGACATAAGTGAACTCATTGAGTTGACCGGGTTGAATGCATATCGTCCTGCCGAGTTGTGCATACCATCGTCCCGTTAATTCAGGAGACTCATGTATATGACCATGGAGCGATAGCTTTGGCTGATATTTCTTTAAGAAGTTATAAATGGCTTTTGACCCTACTTCTGAACCGTCATAACATCTATCCAGTCCTAACCTGTTCGGAGGAATGTGTATTACATACACACTATTTGCCATATCCTTAGGGCGAACCAATCGACTAAGTTCCACCTCTATCGTTGGGAGCTTTTTAACATGGGTAAACCAGTCATCTATTTCCTGCCATCCATCGGGTGTGGATAACAGTCCTGTTCCGAACTGCTCCTGGAAAATATAGTCATCTGTGTCCATCCTGCATCTGTCCTTGAGCC
>CAYSLW010000156.1:0-5434 GCA_964431955.1 uncultured Candidatus Methanoperedens sp.
GTGCAAGGCTCGTGTGCTTGGGTGAAGTCTATGTCGCTGCGCCTTTGTCCAGATGCAAAGCAAGATTTTCCCTCAAATACTCCGTATTTATGTATGGAATTGAGATTAAATCTTTGTTCCCAAGCACCATGGCTGAGACGTTTGTTCCCTTTTTATATAAACAAAGCACGCGTTTTCCTTTAGATACGGCGTAACATATCTCATACCCCACACCTATGGAGGGCATGGTGACCTCCGCTATAAGGCAATCGCATTCGTCTATGAACCCTGTATCGCTTTTGAATATCTCCTCATCCGTAAGCTTAGCTTCAGCTTCCTCCAGTCGGGTGGAGGCTACATGCTCGCTCACAATAGTGTGTCCCATTTTTTTCAGCAGTTGGATTATCTGTTTATAGACAGGCAAAAGGTTTCTGCCGCTTCTTATTGAACCTGCAAAGAAAATTCTCATCCACAGTCCTTAAATAATACCTGATTATATATGAATTATAGGAGGTGAACGCATGTTATTTGTATTAAGGTTTACGTGGCAGCCAGAGAATACATCACGGCTTCTTGAGCTATGGAAGGAATTCAAATATCCTGAAGAAGTCAACCTTATAGGCAGGTATCTCCTCATAGGCAGGCATATCTCTGTGGCAATATTCGATGCCCCGAACGAGGAAGCTATCCTGAAGATAACCTACCCTTTCAGGGAACTAGGAGTGCCCCATATAGCTCCTGCGCTGCCGCTTGAAGAAGCGCTGGAAATGATGGAAAAGATGTAAATATGGGCAGGTTAATTGAAGAAATTTCTCTGAGAAATAAACTCCATGTCTTTGAAGACAGAACTGAAGCAGGTCGCCTCCTTGCCGAAAAACTCGTACAATACAAGGATTCTGACGGTGAAGTGCTTGGAATCCCTTCGGGGGGCGTGCCTGTTGCTAAGGAGATAGCGGCTTCGCTTAATCTTCACATGGATTTGATGATAGTGAGAAAGCTCCAGATACCATATAACCCCGAGGCAGGCTTTGGTGCAATGGGGCTGGATGGCGAGGTTATCTTAAATGAAGGATTGCTGGCAGAGCTTGGTCTTACAGAAGATGAGATAAGAGCACAGACAGAAAATACGAAAGAGGTTATCAAAAGACGAAATCTGGTCTTCAGGAAAGGAAGGCTCTTTCCGTCCCTGAAAGACAGGGTTGTGATTCTTGTGGATGACGGGCTTGCATCGGGCTATACGATGCTTGCTGCAGTCAGGTTTGTAAAAAGAAAGATGCCAGGGAAAATTATTGTTGCGGTTCCTACGGCTTCAAAAACAACTGTGGAGCTTATTCTTCATGAGGTGGATGAACTTATATGCCTTAATGTGAGGCACGGGATTTCCTTTGCAGTGGCAGATGCGTACAGGAACTGGTATGACCTCTCAGACGAGGAGGTTCTTTCTATCGTTTCCTCAATCATTTGAACAATTGAATATCAATATCTGGCTATCGTGATAAAACCTGTGTGACCCACCCTTGCTGTCGAAGGACGCGTTCCCCTCTCTGTGAAAGAAATCTCTCGCTCTATGTTCTCAATCGTCCTTACCTCTGTGTAACTCGTTTTTTCAATAGCTTCTCTGATTTCCTTTGTGTGCTCAAAAAAAGGTGAATAGACAGCAAGAAAGCCGCCCGGGTAAAGGACCTTCGTAACATGAGGCACAACCTGCGCGGCAGCACTGGTATCAAGGGTCACGACATCGAATTTCACATCAAGTTTCTGGATTTCCCCCGCAATATCCCCAAGGCGCAGTTCGATATTGGAAAGACCTGCAAGAGCAATATTTTTCCGCGCCATCTCCAGGAATTCTTCCCTGACCTCATAAGACACCACCTTTTTTGCAATCCCACCCAGATAGATAGCCAGAATCCCTGAACCTGTACCTGCATCCAGCACCCGGTCGGAGGAACACAATCCCGTGTTTGAAATAATTACCCCGATATCTTTCGGCATCATGGGCGCTCCGCTGCGTTTTGCATGAGCAAAAAAATCAGGGGCTCTGGGTCTCTGGATAATAAACTCAACACCCAGATGAGAGCTTATTGTATCGCCAAAGGTTTTTGTTCCGAGTTCATCGAGCTTTATTACCCCGAGGTCTGTGTGCAGCTCTCCTTCCGGCATGGCAAAATATTCTTTTATTTTTCCTTTTTGAGATGTCTTTAAAATTACAGGTTCCATTATTTCTCCGCTGGGATAATATAGAACTTAATAGATATAGAATATGGTTGGTATGGAATACGTTAATATCAAAGATAAAAAATATTCATTGAAAACCCTGGGACTTCTTACCGCCAATAAGGAAGTGGATATTGAAGAAGTCCCATTGAGTGTTCTCACTATCGCCGAAGTCGTAGATGACCCTGATAGATTGCCATATCTCATAGAGAGTATAAAATCAATGGAAATCGATGATAAGGAGAAGTTCAGGTTCGTGCTGCTGCGGGTTCAGATTGATTCCCATCTCCATATGAATGAAGACCTGGAGAGGTACATGAAGCGCCTTTATGTTTCGCAGGTGATTGAAAAATTGCTTTACGGGGAGATTCTGCTTGCGGAGGGCAAAGAAGAGGAAGAGAAGGAGGAAGAGGAGGAGTGAGGATACGAACCGCAGATAAACGCAGATGAACGCAGATTTATTCATAGGGCGTCTGGCCTTATTTTGTTTATTCGTGGTTAATTCATACCGAACTTTTGGGAGTGCCGAGATGAAAATATTTGTCAGCAGTACCGTTAAAGATTTAGAAGATTTAAGAGACGAACTTTATCGTCGTCTGAAAGAATTGGGGCACACGCCCTGGTTCAGCGAGAAGGATGACTTTCCTGCAAATCGCCATCCAGATGCGATGACAAATTGCCTAAAGGTTGCAGAAGAGTGCGAACTTTTTGTAGTACTATTGGATAAACGAGCTGGTTTGCCTTATAAAAGGAGAGAAGGTTCTCCCAATCAGGATTTATTTGGTTTGACAATCTCCGAGGCAGAATACAGGTGCGCAAGAAAAAGAGGCAAACCAATTTGTATTTTCATACGCAAAAAAACTGAGAACGAATCCTCTATTTACAGGCAGATAAAAGATGAAAAACAAAGAAAATCGATGAAATGGTATAGTGATACGGCGGTTTATGAATTCTATGACCGTTTAATGCATGAAGAACCTCATGTTCCCTGGCGCTATACTTTTGATTCCATCAATGAGATACTGGGACCATTGAATACAGTAATCGGAGAAGTTCAGGCAAAATCTTCAGGTTCTTATTTTCCGGCGCCGCCGGAGCCGTATTTCGTACATATCTACCCCATGCAGAAAAATTTCACAGGCAGGGTTGCAGAGAGAAGCATGCTTACAGAGTGGTTGACAAAAGGACGGCATCCAATGCTTGTTCTTAATGCTATTGGAGGTATGGGGAAGACAGCTTTATCATGGTACTGGGTGCAGGAAGATGTAATTAAAAAAGGGCTGGCACCTCATGGAATTATCTGGTTCTCCTTTTACGAGAAAGAAAATAGTTTTGAGAAATTCTTGAACAGTGCTATCCTGTATGCGACAGGCGGTAAAACCAATCCCGATACATTGCAATCGACCCGCGATAAGATGGATGTGCTTCGCAATGTTCTTTATACTAATGAATACCTGTTAGTGCTTGATGGAGTTGAAAGGGTTTTACGCGCTTATTGTGATATGAGTGCTCCCTATCAGGGCGATGAAGTCAGGATAGATGAAAAAGATGAATATCGCTCCTTCATCGATCCAAATTTAGGTGAATTCATAAAGGGGCTTGCAAGTGGTTATCCGCAAACAAAAACGTTATTAACCAGCCGTTTGTTCCCGAGAGAACTTGATGACCTTGAAGGGTGCATAAAAAAGGAACTGACCCAACTGGATAAAGAAGATGCTGTGGAGTTTTTCAAGAAACAGGGCGTTAAGGGAACAAGGGGGGAAATCGAAGAAGTCTGCGACACTTATGGCTCCCATCCCCTTTCACTCAGGCTGCTCTCAGGTATGATCGTTCATGATATGAAATCGTGTGGAGATATTAAAGCATGGACAAAATACAATCCACTGCCGAAATTGATCCCAAAAGAGCATCATATACTGGAACTTGCTTATAATTCGCTGGATAAGAAAAAACAGGTGTTTGTGAGCAAACTCTCTGCGTTCAGGAATCCGATGGATTATGATGCAGTTCTAATCTTCAATGATCTTGGCGATGATGAAAAATTTAACGATTGTCTAAATGAACTTGTGGATAGGGGGATGCTTTTCAGGAATGAGAAGGGCAATAAATTCGATATGCATCCTGTTGTGAGAAAATACTGCTATGACAGGCTGGGTGACAGGAAAGGTGTTCATTCCAAGCTCAGGGATTATTTTGCCGCGATTCCGGCGCCGGAAAAAATTGAGTCGGTAGATGATATGGCGCCGGTTATTGAGTTGTACCACCATACAGTAAGGGCTGGGAAATATGATGAGGCAACGGATTTATATGATAATAGACTTTGGGATAAATTGTATTATAGATTTGGAGCATATCAAATGGAAATTGAACTCCTCCGTGCTCTTTTTCCAGATGGTGAAGATAAACCTCCGAGATTGAAGAATGAATCCTATCAGGCATGGACGCTGACTGTACTGGCCCTTTGCTATGCGCTTTCAGGGCAGCCCAGACGGGGAGTGCCTCTTTTTGAGATGCACAATAAATTGAGAGAGAAGGCAAGTGATAGAAACAATTTAGCCATCGGTCTGGGTAACCTCGCTTTCATGGCTCAAGTACCAATCGGCGAACTCGATGCTGCCGAAACTAACCTCAGGCGTTCAATTGAAATCTGCCATGAGATTAGGGAGGAATTTAATGAAGCAGTCGGTCATATGGAACTGGGACGGCTGCTTGTATATCGAGGGAAATTTGAGGAATCTGAAAATGAACGTGGGCATGCAATAGAAATTGCACAAAAATTAGGCCATAAACAAATGGAAGGTTTATCTTATTCATATCGCTCCTTCCGTTCACTCCTCATGTCAAGCGCCGAAGAAGCTCTGGAACATGCGAGAAAAGCCCGTGAACTGGCTGATGTTGAAAAAGTTGAAAGAGACATCATCCATGCAGAATACCTTCTCGGCGCAGCCCACCTCATGAAAGGAAATCTTCCTGAAGCAGAGAATCACTTAAACGAAGCCTTAATCAGGGACAGGAAAATCAATATGGTAGATCATGAACCCGACATCCTTTTAGAGCTTGCCAAACTCAGGTTCAAGCAGAACCACAAAGCAGAGGCATTAAAATTTGCACACGAAGCCCTGCAGATAGCGGACAGGTGCGAATACAGGCTGAAGCAGGCGGATATTCACAACTTTTTAGCTGAGTTTTATCTTAGTCTCGGTCATTTGACCCATGCCTTTAATAAAACCAAGTTGTTTCT
>CAYSLW010000157.1:0-5387 GCA_964431955.1 uncultured Candidatus Methanoperedens sp.
GGAATAGGACATTTCTATTTCGGTAAAAGCGGACATTTCTATTTCTGGATTACACATGAAGCCTGAACAGAAAGGGCAGATGGGGCATGGAATGATGGACGGAGAAGGAAAAATGCCCATGATGCAGATGTGCCAGCAGATGATGAAACAGAAAATGGGCGAAGGACAGCAGATGCCGATGATGCCTATGTGTGAGCAGGTGATGATGGGACATAGTATGATGATGCAGGACATGATGCAGATGATGCAGGACATGATGCAGATGCAGAAGAAAATGATGAAAGGCGTAAAGCATGCAGAGAAGAAAGCTATGATGACGGAGATGGACAAGATGCATGAAAAGATGGACAAGATGATGTCAAAGCGCATGGGAATGATGAGCGGGATGCATACACAGGTAAAAGTGAAATGCGCGGAGGAGTGGCTTAAGAAAGCAATAGACCTTCATGAAGTGCACATTAAAGACCCCAAGACAGCAACCGAGGCATCTCAAATGGAGATGATGGAGCAGATGAAAAAGGCATACGAATGTATTATCGGCGGCAGCAAAATAGAGGCAGCGCCGTCTAAGGAGACCGAAGGCAAGGAGCTTCCAAAACCTGAACCCCAGCATAAACATTAATTTGTGAAACTTAATTTAATAGAGAGGTTCATAACGAATAATCCCCTCAGGGCTTTTATTCAGAGGCATGTAGAGGGCCCCATGTTGAAGCGGCTGGCAGGTCTTGAAAGCTATCCGCTGTGCCTTGAGATAGGATGCGGAAGGGGAATAGGAGCAGAGATAATTGTTGAGCAGTTTGGCGCGCAAAGGGTTATTGCTACTGATATAGACCCTGAACAGATAAAAAGGGCAAAGAAGAAGCTAAGTCCCAAATTTAAGGATAAGATTGAGTTCAGGGTTGCTGATGCAATGGCTCTTGATGAGCCTGATAATAAGTTTGATGCGGTTTTTTCATTCGGCGTCATTCATCATACGGAGGAATGGAAAAAGGCGGTAAAAGAGGTTTCAAGAGTTCTCAAGAGTGGAGGAGAATTCTTTTTTGAAGAGCCTCTGCGCACCTTTACGCGCTATTTCACAAAAGATTCAGTATTTAGGATAGTGGCTACACACCCTGAAGGAGGGATGTTTGGTTTTGACGAATTTAAAGATGAGCTAAAAGATAATAAAGTGGATATTATGAATATCAAGCGTTTCGGAAATATTGCCATATTTGGCGTCGGAAGGAAGAAATCATAACGCAGAAGAAACCGAAACTAAGCATCAAAAGGAGGGAGCATGCACTGGTGGGGAGATTATGGATGGGGGATGGGATTTGGATGGCTGTTTATGCTTATTTTCTGGATACTGATTATTTTGGGCGTCGTATATCTTGTTAAGTTTATCACCGGCTCTGAGAAGCGGACAACTGGAGAGACAGCCCTCGACATTCTCAAAAAGAGATATGCAAAGGGAGAAATAAGCAAAGAGGAGTTTGAGGAAAAGAAAAAAACGCTCGAATAATAAGCAAAAGGGAGGTAATGTTGTGCGACTCAATTTAAAGGCATTCGCTTTAACAGCAGCGATTTTAGCTGGAGTTGGTAGTTTTGCATTAAACCTTCTCTCAGTATTAACTGGATTTGCAAGGGAATTTTTTGAGCTTATCGCGCCTTTTCATCCCGGTTATTCTCATACTATTTTAGGCGCATTGATAAGCGCATTCTGGATGTCCATTTACGGTTATGTGATAGGTGTGGTTTTTGCACTTATTTACAATGCGATTTCAAAAGAATAGGAGGCAAACTTATGGAATGGGTTAGGGAGAATTGGGTATTTCTAATTTTCTTTATATTCTTCATAGCCATGCACCTCTTCGGTCACGGCAGGCACGGAGGTCATGGCGAAGAAGGCGGGGAACATAAAGGTCATGGTGAAGGATCGACGGAAAAAAGAGAAAAGAAAGGAGGTCACGGATGCTGCTGAATATAAGAGTTGTAAGCTGGTCGCTGGGAATATTTTTTGTCTTTTCATATATCCTCTGTGTTCTCTACGGACTTATCGTTCCTCAAAGAATGCACGGCATGTCAGCCTTTCTTGAGGCTGTCCTGCCTGCGTTTAAATGGCTGACATTCGGAGGATTTCTTCTCGGTCTTGTAGAGAGCTTTCTTTACGGAGTTTATATCGGCATTGTTTTTGTGCCGGTATATAATTTCATAAACAGAAAATGGGGAATTAAGGGAGAATAACCATGCACGGTGAAAACATTTCGTATGCCTATGGCTTCTGGTTTCTCGTTGTAGTCAATGTTGCCCTGTTTGCATTTTTTATCCTGAGCTTTCTTACGCCGCTCAAAAAAAGGGAATGGCGTTCGATGAGCGCCGCTCTTGCTTTTTTTGTTGCTTTATTTACTGAGATGTATGGTTTCCCTCTAACGATTTATATCCTTACCGGCATCCTCGGTAATAAGTATCCTGCATTGAATCCATTTTCCCATGCGAGTGGGCATTTATGGCTTACGTTCCTCGGCGGCGGCCCGGCGATGATGACGGTTATACATCTCATCAGCAATGGATTGGTAATTATAGGATTTGCAATAATGTGGAAAGGCTGGTCGCTGATTCACGGCGCAAAGGGCGGTCTTGTAACAGAGGGGCCTTACGCATACGTCAGACATCCCCAGTATTCAGGGCTTTTTCTCGTGATGATAGGCATGTTGATCCAATGGCCTACTATCATAACAGCATTAATGTTCCCTGTGCTCGTCTTTGTATATTACCGCTTATCAAAGAGGGAAGAAGGTGATATACTTAAGATGTTCGGCGATGAATATAAAAAATACATGGAAAGAACACCTATGTTTATGCCGAAATTCAAAAGGGAGGCGATGAAATGAGTGTTAAAAAGGTTTCAAAGAAGAATGGATTGTCCTGTAAATGCCACAGCTCGTGCTGATTGAATAATTCAGGCTTCATAGTAACTTCACATTTATAGTGCTACACTAATCTTGAAAGGAGCTTCCATGAAAGTTATAGATCCTGTATGCAACATGACAATTGAAGACGTGAACGCTGCGGGTAAGTCATCATATAACGGGAAGAAGTATTATTTCTGTTCAAAATACTGCAAGGAGTCATTTGATAAAGACCCAGAATCTTTCCTCGGCAAGAAGACAATCATGATGATGCCTAAGATGGAGGGATTGGTTTCCGCTACTTCAAAGGCAATTGGAGAGATGGCAAAGGACCCTATTTGCGGGATGGTCATCCTTAAAGAAAGGTCGATTAAGAGAGATGTCGGCGGCAGGTCTTATTATTTCTGCAGTGAAAACTGCGTAAGGACATTTGAGGCTCCCGAAGCAGAGCTTAAGTCTATGAAAAGGCGGGTTGCAATTGCACTTACAGGCGTACTTGCCCTCGCTGTTTTGAGAGCTGCTGCTTTTTTGACACTTGCTGCAGGTGTTTCAATCGTTACATATGCTCCTATTCCATGGCTTCCATGGTTCACCTGGGGTATATGGCTCTTCATCCTCACCACGCCGATTATGATTTTCGGAGGCAAGGGATTTTTCATAGGGGCATATCATGCCGTCAAAAATCGCGTTGCAAATATGGATTTACTCATTGCCCTTGGCACGTCCACAGCTTATATTTACAGCGCCTTTGTAGTATTCTTTCCCGGCGTTCTTCCCGTCGAAGAAAAAATGGTTTATTTCGAAGTTTCGGCCATAATAATCGCCTTTGTCCTCCTCGGAAAATATATGGAAGAGATTATCAAGAAGAGGAGTTCCGCAGCTATCAGAAAACTCCTTGACCTTAAACCACAGACAGCTAAGGTAATAAGAGACGGGGTAGAGGTCGAAATCCCTGCTGAGTCTGTCATGGTGGATGAAGTTGTTGTTGTAAGACCCGGGGAGAAAATACCGACCGACGGAATTGTCACTGAAGGCCATTCATCTGTAGATGAAAAGATGCTGACCGGCGAGAGTGTCCCTGTTGAGAAAAAGACGGGCGATGAAGTCATAGGGGGCACGCTCAACAAGGTCGGTTCTTTCAAGTTCATGGCAACACGAATTGGCGCTGATACCACATTGAGCCAGATAATTAAACTGGTGGAGGAGGCGCAGACATCGTCATCGCAAATTCAGCGGCTTGCCGACAAGGTGGCGTCATATTTTGTCCCTGCTGTTATCGGCGTTGCATTTCTGTCCGCCGCTGTATGGATAGTTATCGGGAATTCTACAATGGCGCTTCTGTCCTTTGTCGCGGTTCTCATCATCGCCTGCCCTTGCGCCCTCGGCATAGCGACACCGGCGGCGTTGATGGTGGGAGTGGGTAAGGGAGCCGAAATGGGGATACTCATTCGGGGGGCTGAATATCTCGAACAGGCTGAAAAACTTAATGCAGTGGTCTTTGACAAGACCGGTACTCTCACAAAGGGTGAACCCGAGGTGACGGAGATAATAGCAATCAGCAATCAGCAGTCAGCAGTCAGCGAAGAAGAAGTCCTTAAACTTGCAGCGATTGCGGAAAAAGGTTCTGAACATCCTCTGGCTGAGGCGATTTTAAAAAGGGCAAATATGAGCGGGCTTGTCATACCGGATGCAGAGGCATTTGAGGCCATTCCAGGACATGGAGTTAAAGTAACATCTCAGGGAAGAGAAATCCTGATAGGCAACAGAAGGCTTATGAAAGATTTTGATATTGGAATACAGGATAGTGAGTCTGTAATCTCCGGGCTTGAAGAAAAGGGCAATACCGTAATGCTTGTTGCGAGAGATAAGAAATTTATCGGATTGATTGCAGTTGCAGATACTTTAAAGGAAAACGCAGAAGATGTAGTGAAGGGTCTTAAAGATGAAGGTATTCAGGTTATAATGCTGACAGGAGACAATGAAAAAACCGCAAAGGCCATCGGCTCTAAAGTCGGAATTGAAAGAATTGTTGCAAATGTCCTCCCTGGTGAAAAGGCTAAAGTCATTAAAGAACTTCAGGCTGAAGGAAAAGTCGTGGCAATGGTGGGAGACGGAATAAACGACTCCCCTGCACTTGCCCAGGCAGATATCGGTATAGCCATAGGCAGTGGCTCAGATGTGGCAAAAGAGACAGGCGGCATCATACTGGTAAGGGACGACCTGAGAGACGTTATTAAAGGCATCAAACTAAGCCGGGCAACGATGAGGAAGATAAAACAGAACCTTTTCTGGGCGTTTATCTACAACACTGTAGGTATCCCGATTGCAGCCTTTGGACTTCTTAACCCCATAATCGCGGCAGCAGCCATGGCACTGAGTTCTCTTTCAGTGGTGAGCAACTCTGCTCTGTTGAAGAGGGTAAAGATATAGGAGGCTAAAAATACCGCACTGAAAATGTATCAAATTCACCTTTAAAGTTTCCCCATTTGACGTCAATGT
>CAYSLW010000158.1:0-5386 GCA_964431955.1 uncultured Candidatus Methanoperedens sp.
TCTTGCGGTTCAGCGTAGACTACGCTCGTATATGTTGGTATGTGTTTGTACATATATACCTCGTTTGGCGATCGAAGGACTCAGAATCCTTCGACTGCTTGCGCTTCTGAGTTTTTTAACTCACCAAAACCAACTTTATTTAAAAACGAGGCGTCCACTGTTCCCGCCGCAACAGCGCGCGCTAACCATCCGCAGATGGCGCAACACACGCTGACCCGGGTCTGGGTAAAACCCGGCGCTCCTCTGGTGGTGTGTGATTAGCGTCATACGTTAGATGATATAGGGAATTTGCAGAAAAACCGAGAATGGAACCGTAAGAGAGAGAGAATATCTCCAAAGCGCCTGCGGCGATAACCCGGAGCAGAAATAGTGTGGGTTCGGGCAGCAGCCCGAAAGCCTGCCACTGCAGGCGTCCCGCACGCCGCAACAGCGGCCAATCATAGATGAATAAAATCATAGACCAGGGCAGGCTCAATATCAATATCCCCGGCTGCCCTGTGAATAGTAAACCCCTGCCCCCCCTCATCTCAATATACACGCGCGCCCATTCTCAGTTAACCAAGATTGCAACCTGAAAAAATGACATGATCACCTATGCAGCAACACGCCGGCGAGCATGCCGTTGAAGAAGAAAATGGGTGTTAAGGAAAGCTCCGGGGTGTAGACATGCGCTACAACCATATAATCAACAGGACACTACGACAATCTGCAGAATTTTCACATGAATCCATAGAGGAAAGACAAAACATTATTATAAGAAGAAACAAACTGGCTAACAAAATGTTGAAGAAAATTGGAAGAAACGATCCATGCCCATGCGGTTCTGGTATAAAATATAAACGATGTTGTTTAAATAACAAAAGCGTCACCATAAATAAAACCACTTCTAAATCTGAAGAGCCAGTTGTCAGTCGGTTAGCGATAATGAGATTTGAACAGAGATTAATCGACAATCCCAAACAATTCGAAAGTGTGAGTAAAGAAACCGAAAAATATTTCAATAGAACGGATATAAGTTTCAAAGATTTCATTCTACAGAAATGGAATCTAAATAAAGTAAGAAAGATGAGCACTTCAGAAATAATTGAAAAATTACAATCCCTGAATATCGATTTTGAAATAGAACAATTCAAAGAACAGGCTCAAAAATATATCTCTGCAATTCAGTTATCAGAGGATCTCTATTATACGCTGAATATTCATGCTAAAGTTCTGGATGAAGATTTTATCTGGTTAGCAATAATCGAATTATGGAACCGGATAATTCCGGAAAGATGTAATATGGAAATGATTGATGACCTTATGCAAGAAGGTTATGAAGATATTGGGAATAACAATTACAGGGATGGAATGGAAAAGTGGGAAAAAGCGTGGAATATGATAAGAACAATTGTTCCTTCGAATCTAAAATCCATTAGTGCGGCCGATGAATTCATTCCTCATCTAACACAAAGTATCTTTAATTGGTGCCAGGATTTTAAAATGGAATCGGCTAACGCAGGGTTGAAGGATGGCTCTTTTTATGTAAAGAGGATAAAATACTGTCAGGATTTCTGCCGAACTTTTCCTCGGTCAGATGAGTCGATAATACGCAGCATGCTAAGAGCAGAAGCAGAATCATATGCCTCGCTGGGTGATATTGAAACAGCAGATAAATTGTTCCAGGGATTGACAACGAAGTTTCCGGACAATGTTTGGGGTTATATCGGCTGGGGAGATATGTATCGTAATTTGAAACCTGATAGCAGGATTTCAGGAAACTATGATAAGGCTGAGGAAAAATATCGATTGGGGCTTGCCAGATGTAATACCGAAATAGATGTTATCAATGAAAGATTAGACGATCTTGAAAAAAAGGAGGCGCTGTCCCCTGGAGAGGTGAGGCCACAGTGCTTACGGAGGATGAATGACTGAGTTTCGCGGAAGAGTTTTACAATCGGTGAGGCTGGGTTTCAACAGAAATTTTAGCGTTCGGTTTTTATGGGTGTCCGTGGTAATGTCCGTTCACCAGTTAGGGTAAAGTTTTAATGAGCCAAGACTAATTATCTATTCAATAAAGAGAAATGAATATGACCAGAATAAAGCAGCTTGCAGATGTCTATGTTTACCAGATGAAGGTAACGCTGGAGGATATCAGTCCACCGATTTGGAGAAGGATTCAGGTTACAAGCGATACTAATCTGAGTAACCTTCACAGGATACTGCAGATCATCATGGGATGGAGTGATTATCATCTCCACGAGTTCGTTATCGATGGTGTCTCTTATGGTAAACCCGACAAGGAAGACATGTTAAAGGTGAAAAATGAGAAAAATGAGAAAAATGTGATCTTGAACCAGGTAGTTTCTGGGGAGCGCACCAGGTTCACCTATATATTCGATTTTGGAGATTTCTGGTGCCACAAAATCCTGATTGAAAATATCCTGCCGCTGGAACCGGATATGCGATATCCGATATGCATTAAAGGCAAACGCGCATGTCCTCCTGAGGATTGCGGCGGACCTGGTGGCTATTTCGAAATTCTAAAAGTCATTCAGGATCCCAATCATCCGGAGCACGATGAAAAGCTGGAATGGATGGGCGGTAGTTTTGATCCAGAAGCCTTTGATATTGATGAAATTAATCGGGAGTTGGAAAAAATCAGATGAGAACTTTTGGAAATGAATTCTGAAGGTTAGTGTGCTAAAAGGACGCTGGTGAGGTACCCACAAATTCGGCAAGTATACTATTTTATGGATGATTCCTACCAGACCACGCCCAGATATGAACACAAGTTACTTTGTTTAAAGGAATTAGGGTAATTTCCCGTACTTATGGTCGAAGCCGTTTGAGTTGCGATCCGCGTACCATAACCTTTATTCGAGTAACGATGTCTTTGTGGTATGTAACAGAAGAGATATCCAAAAGTGATTCTAAGGCAGGAAGGGTGGTTTCTTCTCCTTCCTGCCAGCTCTCAGTCTTTCTGTTTATCTTGTGGGTGCGGCGGAACGGGTAATTCTATGCGCTAATTCGGTTATTATTTGCAGAAAGCTAATTAAATCAATTATGTCATTATTACTTGTTCGTGTGTGCAGAGCCAAAAGAATCCAAAATATTAGATAAATTGTTCGTATTCAACCGAATGAACATCTATATTTTCGGTTTTGCACAAGTCAATCATAACAGTTTTTGTTCATGCTCAATTTATGCAAAACACCCAACTTACCCGATGTAATCAATTTACCCGATTTATATTATTCGTCACAATACGAATGAAACCTTTGTACAGGTTTATGCCACAATCCCTTCTGCAATACCTTGCTCCCTCCTCTCTTTAAGGATTTCCAATGATATTTTCTGCAATTCCTCAGCTTCCCGCTGGTTTTTCTTGACCAATGCCCACATGATCTCACGTACTTCGTCAGAGGGAATCGAAGGTTCATAACGCTTGAACATGTTGACGAAATTTTCAGAGCTTTCTAACGGTTTAGGTGAACACATGTAATCCTGGAACTTTTCTGTTATCGCCCTTATCTTATAGGCGTCCCAGTCTATCTTTTTGAGATAAAAGAGATGCATTTTCGACTTATCCATTTGCCTCAACCGCTCCAGTTCCTCCTCTGGAGACAGGACCAGGCCATTTCCCCCTGTGGCTTTCATGACAAATTCCATTGCGATCTTTCTGACAGCATCCGCCGGGAGTACACTGCTTTCAGTACCGCGGTACCAGACCACAAACCGTTCCATCTTATCCTTTGTGCATGGTTTAACAACGGCATAGTATTCATCAAATCTTTGGATCACCTTTTCTTTTTGGTGCTGAAATTCTGCATCATCAAGCCCCTTAACTGCTGTTGAGGGTACATCTGCAGGAACAATTAGTCCATCTGAGACTGCTCTCAGGATTTCCTCCGTGTCGTGAATAACATTCATTTTTTGATCTTTGTGGAGGAAGACAGCTGGATTATTCAACAACTTTCCCTCTACTGTGCTGATGTATCTTTTCGTGAGTTTCTGCTCTGTAGGTTTCTCTGTCCTCGTCACTGTGGGTAATTGTTCAAGCCTGACAGTCAATTCCTCCAGCTTGTCTGCAAGCTGTTCGATGATTTTGTCTTTATCTTCCTTGCCGAGCAAACCCTTTAAAAAACCCTTTATGCTCTTTTGCGACTCATCTCCTGTGGCAGATGCATGAGAGACAGATTGAACCTTCTGCTTCTGAATATGGTATTTAACCACATCTTCCGATGTATTGAACTTCTCTGCTACTTCTGCTTTTGTTAGTTGTCCTTCGTTCCATAAGTCATATATTTGCTTTGATATATCTTCAGTTATTTTTGTCATTTATTCAGTTCTCCTTATTTTTAATCTCTATGATCATCTCTGTCGTGAACAGCATGCGCTATGTCCTGTTTCCCCCCAGTATTGCTACATGGTGTCGAGTGAACTCTTCTGGCGGTCAAGTTGGTTCTCCGTGCTGGAATAATATGTTAATCCCAAAATCCACTTGACCTGGCGTAAATTCGGGGCAATTATGCAGGAAATATTCCCGGAAAGCGATCTTCGCTCCATATTCTACCAATGCCTTCTGTGCCAGGGAATTTAGCTTTCCGGCTTTAGCATCCACAAGGTAGTATCCATGATATTTCCTGAGCAGCAAGAGCAGTTCATCTTTCTTGATCCTGCCATCGTCTGTGGGACTACCCCAGTTATCAATGTGGGGTTTTACTAATACACCTTCAAGGTGAGAGACGCTGTTAATGCTATCAATAGACGTATTATGAGTGGTTTCTTTCCTGCATTTTTCGGCGGTGTAATAGCTAGAAACGCCATCTATAGACGGTGTAAATTTATTGCCGTTCGGGGTGTAAATGGCTATATCAGTATCCTGTGACACGGTGTTAGCGGTGTAAGGGGTTTTCAGGGTATGAGGAAGAGAAACTTTATCATTAAAAAAGAACTCTTGTTCTTCTGTCTTTTCTGTTAAAGAATACTCTCTCTTATTATTATTATCTATTACACTACTAACAGTATCACTATCAGTACTGGTTTTGGGATTTACACTGGGATTTACAGCGCTAACACCATTCATACCACTACCGTTTTTCGCTATTACAGCGTCAAACTCCAGTTTGAACTCATTCTTAGCCGCCTCAGGGAGACTGACCACAGTAGAATAGCTGCCCAGAGTGTCAAAATCCGTAAGCGAATAGTATGTCTTGTGGACAGACGAGTCTCCCGTTTTGATCGAACATTTCTCGAAATGCAACCCTTTAACTTTGAAGACCAGCCCGGATTCCGGTTTTTGTTTTGAGCCGTGTATGAGCTGATGCACACGTGAACGCGATAGATCGACTGTCTGCGCGATCTTCATTATATCCGATGGACTTGATTGATGCAGTGCCCTGCA
>CAYSLW010000159.1:0-5380 GCA_964431955.1 uncultured Candidatus Methanoperedens sp.
ATTTGGGTAGGTTTTGCAAAAGAATCACGATTGCTTCTCTGTATAGTAGTTGGCCCCAGGATTCAAGAGTCAGCAGACAAATTGATCGAAGGAATTGATTTGTTTTCTCCGAAGCATTGTCCCGTATTTTTATTGCAGGCTCTATTTCGAGTTTTTTGCATAAGTTGAAAGTGTCCTCGCAATCGTGCAAGCCATCCATCATTGCTTTCTTAACATTCTTGCTGTTTTTTCGTAACATTCCTCTTCCCGACTTTCGCTCATCCAGATCCTCATTTCCAACGCGGATGTCCACAATATTGCCCTCGCTGTCTCCGAGGATGACTACCTTGATCCAGCCTCTTCTTATGCCCCATGCCTGCCGAATCCATTCACCGCGATTGCTAACTTTCATTCCCGAACCATCTATACCGACTACGAGATCATCAGCTTTTGAATTGAATGTTAGGGGAAGCTCCAGCATCCTTCTTCGAATCTGGCTAAAACTGATAACAGGAAAATCGTAAAAGTGCCTGGACAACCCTCGCATTATACCCTGTAATGCCCTGTAGTCAAAACCCTTTCCGTAAAGTACTGCAAGAAACCGTATCATTGAATCGGGATAAAAATATGGTTCGCCCACCTTGCCTGCATTCATTTTATTGACTTCAGGAATCCAGGTCTCAAGAAATGCCGGGTAACACATATATAATTAACTATGAGAAAGCTGAATCTTGATAATGGAAAGTTCCATCTGGAAGATGAAATAGAGGCGGTCGTTGAAGGTGAAGTCAAAAAAATTGGTAACGGAGCCCAAATATTTTCTATTTTTTCGGGCAGACCTTATGTGGCTGATTATTTTCTCAAAGATTTTTCAGCAGAAATGCTGCAAATAAAAGACCTTCGTTTTAATATATTCTTTACAACATTAGAAACAAAACCGCTCATCCACTTTCGCCGTCCACATATCAGCCCAGTGCAGCAACAGCCGCAGCGGCTCTTCCTTATGCGCCACCGGGCGCCCTTCTGGCACGTACATCCCATCATGGCAACGATATCAGGGTTAATGGTATATGCGCCTGTCGGCACGCCGTCTTTGACCTCAGGCACATAATAGGGCTTTCCAGGCATCCAAACCTTCCCGACATCGTGGAACAGACCAATAATAACATAGCTCTCTTCGCTTATCTCCGGCGCAAGTGCATGTTTAACGTTATTTTACACTTCAAAGGAAGCCTTTCATAGCTATCTTAGCATACTCCAATGCAGGAAGGCTTTCAACTGCTGTTATTTCTATGCTTAGTTTTGCGGTTATAGGCTCCAGTAATCTGTATACTTCATTGCGTTTAACAAGCAATTTTTCCGGCATAACTTTTACACGCTCGATAAGCTCAACGAACTTTACAGGAAATTTCGTTAAGCCCACAGCCTGTCTTTCTATCTGGAAGTTAAGAATAAAGGCAGAATTGTGGTTAACCAGTAGACTCATATAAGGATAATACGGTCTTTCTCCTTTTTCCCATATGGGCGCAGGTATATAAAAAAAGTCGACTTCCCAGATTCCTCTTCGCTGTAATTTTGCTTTTTTCAGCCTGCTCAGGATAGTTTCGTCAACAGGCATCGCCGGGTGATCTTCCTTTTTCAGAGGTAAAGGTTCCAGCCACTCATCCTGCCATACAATGTTCTCACCCTGCTTCCTGGGCACCCGGACAAAATAATGAGCCCTTGATGGATGAACGAGCAGACCCGCGTCCTTTTTGAACCGCGTGGAAACGTCAATTGCCTGCTGCAAAGCAATCGTAAGGAACCTTGCCTCATCGCGCGTCAAATACCATGGAACGAGCCCGGGCGTATAATTCCTGAACAATGGCCATGCATTGCAGCCCCTGAACTTCAAGCCGAAGGCTTTTATTTGCTGAAGGTCCTGCTTCTGCAGATATTTCCTATCCTCAAAAGAAACCATGAGGCATTTCTGAATGTAAAGAACCTCATCCTGGGATACAGTAAATTCACCTGTCAGGATCTGCGATAGCCCCATCAGTCCTTCTGAACCTGAATAAAGCCCGAGTGCGTAATGCTCACCTGCGGCGCCCATGATGCAGCAGTATCCCATTTCTCCACTTACCGGGTCTTGTACCCCAAAGAGGTCAGAATCGTACATCCAATCCCACGGAGCCAGTTCCTTGAACTCAAGCGATGCACCGTACAGTTCCTTCCATTCTTGAAGAGGTGGCGTTTGGTTTGTATTCATAATTTATTACCTTACCTCACATTTATTTTGAATTAAATTAAAGTCTTCCGCAGCATTTTTTATATTTTTTCCCACTTCCGCATGGGCAGGTCTGATTTTTACCTGTTTTCTTTGATCCCTGTGCATCTTCTTTGCTTTCTGAGAATGGCACCAGTGGAATCGGGTTATCCTCAGTACCAAGAGGTTTATCTTTTTTATCTTCAGGAACCGCATCCATATCCACAATACCTGCAACTGCAAGTCCAATCGATGATTCATTATACCCCGTTGATTCAAGACCGACAGACGCCAGTTCGATAAAGTTATCCCTATCTAAAACTACCACAGGGCACTCTGGACAGAAATACCCTCCATCAGTTCCGACCGCAAAATGTTCGAATTCTTTTTTGATTCGCACAAGCATCACGTATGAATGATACTCCTTTTCCAGTGATGATCCACATTTGGGGCATATTTTGCTATTTTTCACATCAGTTGACCAGTACATCTGACGGGAGATCGATGGTTTATGTTTCTTATTCATTTGCCTTTGTATCCACAATAATCCTTGGAGATATTTACATGATGACTATTTTGATTTTAGTTTATATATTGTTTTCTACAGGCGATTTTACCACTCCAGGATAACTTATCTCCTGCATTTTTTCGATTAGCAAAACTTCCATGCCTGCTTCGGCGCAGGTCTTTGCTCATTAAAAATATTGCACTCAATGAGACCGTCAGCTTAAAATAGCACAAGAACTAAATATCATCCTTGCGCAGGTGACTTCGCAGGAAATGGTAAGCCGTGTGGGTAAGGCTTACAGCGCACCTTTTAGTAGCCCCACATTGAAGCCCTGCGCCAACTTTTAAAATTTGAATACTTTCAGTTTGCTCTTACCATAGGATTTTGGGTACAGACTTTAAAATAGCAACTATGGATAGAACGGCAAATAGGAGAGAGCTTCGCCACGACAGGCATACGGTATCGCTGCTTACCGACCATCTCGTGCTCTCTCCCAAATACAGGGGGAAGGTTCTGGTAGGAGACGTGGCGATGGTGGCTGAGGGCATCATCTGCAAGACCTGTGTGGAAATGAGTATTGAGATTATAGAGATAGCAGTAAATCCAGACCATGTTCACATTTTCTTCAAGTATCCTCCGAAGTATTCGTTGAGCTATATCGCTAAGAAACTAAAAGGAAGGTCAAGCAGAATTCTGAGAGAGGAGTTTCCTCGCCTCAAGGAATGGTGCGGCGAGCATCTCTGGGCGCCGAGCTGCTTTCATGGTTCAGTGGGTAATGGACGGGATGTCGTGGAGAAATATATTTCAGCTCATAACATGTATGAACATAGAGGGGATAATCGAAAAACCATATACAGGCTCCGTTACATTAAGTACGGGGTATACCGTGACTGCAAACGATGGGTGTTGTGTGCATCCGTTAAAGTATCTTGAACCAGAATAATAATCATGGCGCTAAAAATTGGGCACGGTAGTTTATACCAATCCCCTATTGAATAGTGTTATATACAGACAGAGTAATTTTATGGTGTTTTACTATGACATGCGGGCTCTCTGATGATGAGCTATTTATTTTGAATGTATTGTACTCACATAAATGTTTATCATCCAAGAGAGGGAAACATTCTGAACAACTGAAGCACATATATATAAAAAAATTTTCGTCTGACTTTGAAAAGGCAATTAGGGACCTTTTAAATAAAAGGTATATTACACCAATCAGAAAAAAGGAATTCAAATACTACATTTCTAACATTCCATTAATGAGTTCTGCCTTAAGGGCACATGGTTATTCAGTTACAAAAGGTAAAGTTAGACCCCTGTAAAATCAATTTAACATCGATGTAAAAATCTTTTTGCAAACTCTTTTATATTAAGAACTACTACTATTTAGTAGTTAATTGAAATTGGAAGACACAAAACGAGAACAAGAGTGATAAATATATGAGCAGGCCTTTCGAAGGTTTATTGGGAAATAACTGTGAATTAAGAATGCTTGAGTATCTATTGCCATTACAGGGGATAGAATTCAACATTACCGAACTGGCTGAAGAAGTAGGGGTTTCAAGAGTAACTGCCACTCGAATTGTAAAGAAGTTTGCTGAATGGGGAGTCCTGAAATCACCAAGAACAATAGGTAATACCGCATACTATAGCATTAATCACGAATCACCCGTTGTAAAAAGTGTCGAACAATTCAACAATGTCCTCATTGAAAAAATCTTGGGCGACGAGACATTGTACGAAATTCATGATTATTGGGAGGCTCAAAGACCACAAATACCCTCTGCTTTAGTATGTGCTGCTGGAGAGATGCTTCAACATCGAATAGAACCTCGCCCACAGATGACATCCGTTGGCTTTGGCTTTGAAGATATGGTAGGAGTGGTAGCTCTTTCCCAAAGAAAAGAAGTACCTGCACAAACATTAACTCGCGTAGATTCTTCTACTGAGAATTATGTTTCAACAAAATATGCCCCGACAATGTATGCACCAACACAATATCCCTCTGGAGGGATATAATGTCTCAAGAAGAGTTTTTCAAAAAAGAGTTAGTTAAAGAACTTAGGGTAATTGAAGCTTTAATGAAAAAAGAAGATAATATCGAGAAAAAAATTTACTATTTTTCTGCGGCTTATGGAATTACAAGCCGTACCTATAGATATAGTTTTTCTGAAGACGTTCTATTAGCTGAACTTGTTTTATCCTCTGGGTATCAAGCATTAACCGACCGTTTGCAAAGAGTTAAGATTGGTGATCCAACGGTTAAACTTGAGGAAATACATTTTAATAAAATAGGTGAAGGGTTAAGGTTATTAGCTGATGCTTTTGAAAATAATGAATCTATTTTAGAACCTATAAAAGTCATTTTGACAGCCACGTTTAGCACTTCAGGCGCGGGAAATTACCTTAGAGAGAGAGGGCTGTTGAAACTTTGATTTACCCTCACATTTCCTTCATTCCATTATTTCAATAATGCGAGGACTTTTATCAAGTATTTTGTTAAATTATCCTATCCTCCGTGCCCCTTTTTATAGATACACGCCAAAATAACAATAGGCGATACTAACCCTCATGCACCCACGTTGATGCTCCCGAATTTAAGTTGTGCCATTTGGCCAGTACTCCTATTTATCTAATTATGCATT
>CAYSLW010000160.1:0-5374 GCA_964431955.1 uncultured Candidatus Methanoperedens sp.
TTCTTGGTCTCTCATGGCATCGCTTTTCAAGAAATCATTCAAATCAGTATTTGTAGAATAAAAAGAAGTAAGTTCATGCCTTTTGGTCAAAGACACAATTTGAAGCTCGCCATAAGGGATTTGTTCCATTAAATTTCTTTAAAATGGATGGGCTTTATAGATACGCATGGCTTCTTTGAACATTTCTATTTGTTCTTTGGTGACTTTAGGATTCTTTTCGTCTTCCCAAAAGGCTTCTGCGTCCTTCCCTTCAAGGACTAATCCTAACTCAATCGGTCTTGCCATTTTATTCACCTATTATTTTCGTTTATCCTTAAATCTCCTTCCCTTCACAAGCGTAATACGCTGCGTATATGTAACATTGTACTACATCTATTTATATATTGTTCCCATTTTTTCCCATTTATTTCATTGTTTTGTGCCCCCTTTACCAATAAAAACCAGAACACCCAAAGAACTATAGAAATAATTATGCACTCTCCGTTGATGCCTCGGATTTCAATGCGAGGTCGTTGTCACTGCGTGCCTCGAAACATAAGAAAGAAAGAAATTACAACCAGGACACTTGAAGCAGACGCTGGAAATACGTGTCTCCAGCGTTGTGTCCGACAAGGGTTTAAATCCCACTGCATGGATCTGCTCCCGTGCAAAGAGAAAAGGTAGTGCGGTATTGCGAAATATCGTGTAGAGTACCTGAATATCGGTAACCACAGTTTATGAAATCGATTTCTTCGCAGATTTTATGTAACCAAAGTTCCTGACCATAACTATGTACTTCTTCCACTTCCATTGAAGATATTGCAGTGCAGATGGAAATTTATAATCTTTGGATAGGAGAATAGAATTGAATTTTTTTATTATAGTAAGCGGTATGCTTCTCTTCTATGACGGATGTAATAAATGATTACAATCTTTGCTTCTGTATCCACCTGATAAATAACCTGTAATCTCCGACGCGAATTCGATAAACCGTTCAGTGCCTCGAAGTGCTGAGCTTGAGAGAGAATGCCAGCAGTATAAAGAAAAGACGCAGGAGGAGAACCAGAGGATAGTGGAGAATGAGCTTGAGAAGATAGCCCTGCTTAAAAATGAGCTTCAGGATAAAGAGAACTCCATGCTTGCAGAGAGGAGGAAATATTCCAGGGAGAGAACATCAACAATGCAGAGATTGGTAAATATCTGCATGTCATAGGCATTGCCTCACCTACAGGCTGGGATGAGCGGGTGATGCAGGAGATAAGCTCATGCTGGAGAAATTTGAACTTAAGGATTATGCTGTTTTCAGCGATGTGCTGGAGGAAAGTAAGGAAGACAGGGCGATTGTGAACAAGGCGTTCTATGACTTGGAGAAAGAAGGCAGGGGAAGGACGAGGTATATAAAAGAGGTTGGACTGGTGCTGGAGTTGGAGGATGAAAGATTATCTGCCGCCCATCATTCCAAATAACTCGCTGGTGGAGAGCACTTTAACAACAGATTGCTTCTCTTTTAACGGCTTATCGTTTGACCAGAGAGGTATTCCTCTGGCAAGGCACAGCGCCAGAAAAGGCGAGTCGTCCTCATCAGGAGAAAATTTAAGTGCCCCTTCAAGAAATGGCGCTATAGCCTCCTTTGGCACTAATTTTATTCTTGACAGCAAAATTGCCATTAGCCCGTTATATCTTCTGTCGCTCAATCCTGATTTTGCCTGTATCCCACATGCCTTTCTTTACCTTTTTGCCAAGGGCAATTGCATCTTCCTCGCTCAGTTTGCTTTCTGCTGCAATAGCATCGAGCAGTTCAAGTTCAGCTGCAGTCTTCCGTATAGCTTCTGACGCTATGCCTGACCAGTCTATTGAAGCGTGCCTGCGCATCACAGCGCCAATATCTTCGGGGAGCTTTACAGTTACTTCTGCCATGTATAGTACAATGGGAGCAGGGGATTTAATGATTTCTGATGTTTCTGACTTAAAATGGCGAAAAAAAATAAAAAAGGCTTCAACTTCACGATTGAGAAAACAAAAAAAGTGTGCTTGGACTGCACCCGCAATACGTCAGAACCAAGGAGCATGTTCTTGGCAACATTTTCGTATGTGCTACTGCATTCCAGTTACGTTCGATACTGAAGATGAAACCTCAAAGATAATGGGCTGGATATGAGCGTAGAGGAGGCTATGAAGATTTTAGAACGACTAAAAGCGGTGCATATAGTTGTTGAAAAGGATGAGGGAATACAGGTGCACAGAAAACTCACTAGAATTGATGGCGATATGCGAACATTAGTTGAGATTTTTAATCTGGCTGAAAATGAAAAATTTCCTGAAGTGGATAGCGAAGAGTTTATATAGTACTAAACTTACGTTAGTGACAAAAAGATTGAAATCAAGATGGTTCTATATAACTTCTCCCTTTTGTCTTTTGTCCGCTAGCAGGTTTTATTGTAGATGAAGTCAAAAAGAAGACTATGGAAGTTGCAGAGGGCAGGGAGGTGGATGTTGTAATGCTTGATGAACCTTGGATACCACCTGACAGATTGAGGGGATAATGAAAATAAAATGCTAAAAGTTGATATATCACCTGGTTAGACATGATCGAAGTAAAAAATTTAACGGTTAGTGTTGAAAACAAAAGAGTGCTAAAAGATGTGAATTTGCACATTGTACAGGGCGAAACCATTGTCCTGTTAGGCCCAAACGGTTCTGGAAAGACCTCGCTTTTGAAGACGATAATAGGGATTCCTGAGTACAAAGTAGAGTCTGGCAGGATTCTTTTCAGTGGTAAGGACATCACCGAACTCACCATAGATGAGCGTGCAAGGCTTGGAATCGGCATAGCCTTTCAGCGACCTCCGGCTGTTAGAGGTGTGAGGTTAAAAGATATGCTGCGCATCTGTATGGAGAAAAGAGGAGATGTCAAGGAGGAAAATATCAATGAGTTTGCCCAAAAATTAAACCTCCTCGATTGTCTGGATAGAGATGTCAACCTTGGCTTTTCTGGTGGGGAGATCAAGCGTTCTGAACTCCTTCAGTTGTTGGCTCAGAATCCCAAGTTTATAATGCTTGATGAACCTGATTCTGGTGTAGATCTGGTAAGTATAAATTTAGTGGGCAAGGTAATAAATGAGCTGCTTGAAAACGAGAAAATGGCAAGCAAGAGAACCAAAGCAGGACTGATTATAACCCATGCCGGATATATCCTGGATTATGTGAATGCTGACAGAGGTTGTATCATGCTGAACGGTACTGTAATCTGCTCTGGGAATCCCAGAGACCTTTTAGAGGATATAAGAGCTAAAGGTTATGAGGGGTGTGCAAGATGTCTAAAGTAAGTGTTAGAGAGATGGCAAAGAAGGCAGAGAAGAAACCTTCTGCTATTGGTCCGGATATTGATCTTAACGCTTACTCTGCGGAAGTTAAAGAGCATGGTAAGATTCAAAGATTAAAGGAATTATCTGATGAGGTTAAAGAAAAAGCCATCAGTACGGGTATTGATGCAGAAGAAGCGTGCAGGTCAGGGTCATTTTTTCAAATGGACCACTCGGTTATATTATCCTCTGCATATCAAAAAGGCATTGAGGTGATGAGCAGCACAATGGCGCTTAAAAAATATGACTGGCTCCCAGACTACTGGTGGAAGGCTGTAAACGTGGATGAGGACAAATATACTGCCCAGGCTGAGCTAAAACAAAACCATGGATATTTTTTGAGAGCGCTGCCTGGGGCAAAGGCTGTATTCCCCCTGCAGGCATGTCTCTACATGACCCAGGAAGGCTTAGCGCAGAATGTACACAATATAATAATTGCCGAGGAAGATTCTGAACTGCACATCATAACCGGCTGCACAACAGCCCCAGGGGTAAGAACGGGTCTGCATATCGGCATTTCAGAGTTTTATGTGAAGAAGAACGCCCAGGTTACTTTTACAATGATCCATAACTGGGCAGAGGACGTAGAGGTAAGACCAAGATCGGGTGCAATCGTGGATAGCAATGGTATATTCCTGAGCAACTACGTTTGCATGAAGCCTGTAAAAACCCTGCAGATGTATCCGACTGCATACTGCGTGGGTGAGAATGCTACCGTAAGATACAATACCATTTTATTCGCAACAGAAGGCTCTAATATGGATGTAGGCTCGCGTGTCTTCTTGAGAGCAAAGGGCAGCAGGGCTGAGCTTGTCGCAAGGGCTATAACTAGAGGAGGCGATATAGTTACGCGGGGTCATCTGATAGGCGAGGTTCCGGGAATTAAAGCGCATCTGGAGTGCCGAGGGCTTATACTCTCAGAAAAGGGAAGGATTCATGCTATTCCTGAACTTGAAGGCAAGGTAAATGGTATTGATATGTCTCACGAGGCTGCGGTCGGGAAGATAGCAGCAGAAGAGATTCAGTATCTAATGGCAAGGGGATTGAGCAGTGAGGAAGCAACATCCGCTATAATCAGGGGTTTTCTGGATGTTGAAATAAAGGGCATCCCCGAGCATTTAAAGAGAGAAATAAAAAAGGCGGTCAGTATGGGAGAAGAGCGCCTTATGTGAGTAAGAACCCCAGAGTAAGGGTACAAATGCCAAAATATTTCGGTAGGGATATATAAAACAAATCTACACATGCGCCGGCTCTCACCGAAAGTCTTATTGTTTAAGAAAGCGTATTTTATTTTATATATATAATGGAAAACGGAGGTAAGTGACAGCAATGAGAGGTATAAATTATGGCAAGATATATCATAATCTCTAACATGACAGATGAAGGTGCTAAGACTCTCAAGAAGAATCCTGACAGGGTGAAAGAAGTCAATGCTGAGCTCAAAGACATGGGCGTAAATGTGCTGGATCAGTACGCAGTCTTAGGAAATTTTGACTTTTTGACCATCGTGGAAGCTGATGATGAAACTACGATCGCTAAGGCAGTTGTTGAAATTGCATCGCGCGGCAGCATCAAAACAGCGACATATAAAGCGATACCCATCGACGAGTTCATCGAATCACTTAAATAAAAATAAGTGGGAAAATAAATGGCTATTGAAGAAATCGTCTCCCCTTCATCTCACATTGGTCTTTCGGTGAGCAGGGAAGCGCATTTGAATCTGTGGCCCAAAGTTTGCGAATGGGTAGTGCGGACTGAGCAAATGGTTTGGTAATACCAGGGATTGGAACCATCAGAAAATCGCTAAAAATTGCCCCTCCCGATCTCCTTAACAATATCGCTGGCGCTGACTATGCCAACAGGCATCTGTGGTTCGCTTAGATCCCTGCCCATCACCAGTAACCTGTGGATGTGTTTCTTTTGCATTACACCTGCAGCCTGCTCAAGAGTCGTCTCCGGCATGATAGCCTCCACATAGGGGGTCATTATCTCCTCGGCTGTTAGAAGCTCCCAGTTCCGTTTACCAAAGTGAC
>CAYSLW010000161.1:0-5367 GCA_964431955.1 uncultured Candidatus Methanoperedens sp.
CAATTAGCCTGATTTTCCCTTCCTGGAATATTTTGTATGTTGCCATGCAAATAAATAGGTACGGTAACAGTGTCGTTACCACAGAGATGCTTGCAAGTTCATAAAAGCGGTTTGAGAATAAAAGGAGCGTCGAGCTTAAAATGGCAGTAAGTATCGTGGCTGCAGCCGGCGTTCCACTGGCGCTGAGATCCCTGAACCATGGCACATTCAAATGGCTGGACAGGTTCTGGATAACCCTTGAAGTTCCCAGCATATAAGCGTTCAAGGCGGATAGCATCGCGATGATCCCGATAATAGCAACGAGCTTTTCAGACTCTCCGAACACCAGTCCTGAAGCAGTGGCGACAGGCGCGGGCGACCGGGCAAGGACCGTGCTCCCCACGCTGCCTATCAGGGAAATATTTACCAGTGCATATACGGCGATCACGATCCCCATAACGATAATCAGCGACCTGAATATGAGATTTTTCCCTTTTGTCTCATCAGCAGGTATGGCGCATATCTCAAAACCCGTAAAAGTCCAGTAGACAATAATTATGGCATTCAGGAAATCCATACTTGCTGCCGGATAGAACGGCACGAAATTGCTAATGCGTATATGTGGTATCAGGAGAAGAGCAATTACCAGCAAGGGGACGGTCTTCATGGTCGTTAATATATTTTCTGTTATGCCAGAAAGGGAAACTCCTCTTAGATTGACTATGCAGAATCCGAAAATTATCATGACCTCTATTGGCAGGACATTTTGAAAACCAAAAAATGATAGGTACTGTCCTATTCCGGCAGCTATCGTGGCATTTCCGAATACCGAGGAGACCATGTACAGGATAACGATAGCAGCTGATATTTTTTCATTGAATCCCTTTGAAAGTATTGAATAAAAAGCTCCTGTGGAAGGATATCTGGAGGAAGACCATGCAAATGATAACATGACACAAGTTGCCGAAATCGCCACGATCAGCCAGGCAAGAAGTGAGCTTGGGCCTGCAATGCCGGCGGCAATCCCCGGAACTACAAATATGCCTGAACCGATGGTGCCGCCCACGCCCAGGCTTACAAGCTCGAAAATTCCAAGCGACTTTTTATAACTTTTTTTAATCTCCACGAACATATGATATTGTTGCCATAAAAAATCAAGTTATTGATTGCCTTTATTATTCAACAAATCTGCGCCCATCACTGCCTGTCCCAGGCTTATTCCACCGTCCCCGCATGGTACTTTGCTGTGGACAACAAACTCAAAACCTTCCTCTATTACCATATCTCCGACCCTGCGGACGATAGCATCGTTATACGCCACGCCGCCAGAGAACCCTATGGTACCAATGCCCTTATCCTTCGCCGCTTTAACTGCCATTTCACACAACCCCCTTGCTATCGCTTGCTGTGCAGAGGCTGCAATATTGGGAAGTGAATGCTCAGCTTTTGCCAGATAAACAGCCTCAATAATCTCTGTTGTGTCAAGCACGTATCTCCCGCCCATTCTCTCAATCACCAAAGGTATCTCAACTCTATCCTTCCCTTTCGTCGCAAAAGCCTCAAGCTTCATCGCAGGCTCGCCCTCGTATGTCCTCTCTTTGCACACCCCAAGCAGCGCAGCCACAGCATCCAGCACCCTGCCCGTGCTTGAGGTGAGGGGTGTGTTGAATCCAGTTTCCATCTGCCTTAAAACAACCGTTAGCTCATCCTCATCAAAATAAGGCGAAAACATCTCGCGAAGCTCGTTTTGATTGTACTTTTTATACAGAACACCAAGAGCCATCCTTACAGGGTAACGCGCCGCTAGATCTCCACCTGGCATCAACTGAGGCAGAAGATTGCCAGCCCTCTCAATGCTCTCATCAATAGCGATAATCTCGCCTCCCCATACCGTGCCGTCGTTCCCATAACCCACTCCGTCTGATGCGATGCAGATCATTTTTTCTCTCCCGCTTTCAGCCAAAAGCGACGCTGCATGCGCGAAATGATGCTGGCACCTGGTTAAGGGAACCCCAAACTTCCTGCTCAGATCCGTGCCGAAAGACGTGGTATTAAAGGAGGGATGCATATCCACAGCAATGGCATCAAGCTTCTCGACTCTGATTAACTCCATCAGGTTGTAAACCGCAGCTTCGAGATACTCAAGCGTCCCGAGCCTTGTAGTATTGCCGATGTACTGCGAAAGGTGTGCCCTGCCGTTTCTGAGCAAACACGCTGTCACGTCAAGCTCCGCGCCCAGGGAAAGTACGGTTCTTTCTGTGCAATTTACCTCAACAGGCGAAGGCACAAAGCCGCGGGAGCGCCTGATGAACGCTGGGCTGTTATTTACCATTTTAATAACTGAATCATCGCACCTGTTCTTGATAACCCTGTTGTGGAGCAGCGAAAAATCAGCACCAAGGGAGAGAACTTCCTGATTATCTATAGCCATAGGCTCACCTGGTATATTGGCAGAGGTCATCACGAAGGCTGGCAACTCTCCGTAATGAAATAAAAGATGGTGCATCCCGGAGTAGGGAAGCATGATGCCTGTGTTCTCCAATCCCGGAGAAATATGCATAGATAACCTGTTTTTTTTCCTCAGCAGCACGATCGGTCTTTGTATGGATAAAAGAAGCTCCTCCTCTTTCTCAGAAATAAAGGCTATCCTGCGAGCTTCTTCAATGCTCTCTGCCATGATTGCGAACGGCTTCTTTGGTCTTCTCAGGATGCAACGCAATTTTAAAATCGCATCGTCATCAGTAGTTCTTGCGCACAGATGCGTGCCGCCGATGCCCTTTATCGCCACTATCTTTCCCCCACCAAGAGCAAAAGCTGCGTCTCTGATGGGATTCTCTGAGTTTGTGTTCTTCCTGCCTTCATACAGCTCGTATAAAGGACCGCAGTCAGGGCAGCATACAGGCTCTGCTCTGAACCTTCTATCAAGCGGGTCAAGATACTCTTTCCTGCAGGTTTCGCACATCTTGAAAACAGACATCGTGGTGTTCTCCCTGTCGTATGGCAAAGATTCGATGATCGTAAAGCGGGGTCCGCAGTCCGTGCAGACTGTAAAAGGATAAAGGTAGCGCCTGTTTTTACTATCAAAAACCTCGCTGAAGCATGTGCCGCAGATGGCAGCATCAGCAGGCATTATGGACTCTGACCCGCCCTCTTTTTCGCTTTTCAGAATGTAAAAGTCATTGTAGCTTTCATCCCTGCACGGCAGGATATCCATACCTGCGATTCTGGAGAGCGGAGGGCTGCTGGTTTTAACGGTTTCGAGGAACTTCTTAACCTCCACCTCCCCTCCTTCGAGCAAAAGTTCGACGCTGTTGCCAGCATTTTTGATATATCCCCTGATGTTGTTCTTTTTTGCAGTCCTGTAAATAAAAGGGCGGAATCCCACGCCCTGAACAGTGCCAGTGATTGTGACTCTGAATTGGGGCATTGATTATCCCCGTATTTCAAACCGCAAGCGCATATATACTCTGCCCATACCCAAAATACGAGTCATATATGTGCTGATATACCAAATCGCTTTTTGATGGTACAATTCCGGCGTATATGTCAACGGCAATCGTTCTAAAATATCTTCAATTGAAACTCTGACAGCCGCCCGTGATTGCTGGCGCTTGCGCCAATCGAGAACCAATTTTTCCTTTTTCAGCGTTTCAAGGAGTTCCTTCGCAACTTTCTTGACCTCTCGCTTTTCCTTTTTGCTCAGAGCCATTCCAGGCTTTATCAGCAGGTCGAAGATTGCCAGTTCTTCCTCGGTGAGTTTTTCCGCAATCCCTCGTTTATCCTCGGCGTTGAGTTCCTGCGCAAATGCTACAAGTTTGGTGAAGAACGTCTCTACATTATAGGAGCCGAAGTTGTATTCATCGATCATCGTCTGGAACTTCTCAAGGTAAAAGCGAATCTTTTCTGCTATTTTGGCAAAGAGCATTTGCTTTGGATAGAATTCGTTGGCAGCCGGGTCTGGCAAAATTGCTCTGTATATTTGGATAACGTTCCCAGCCAGCAACAAATATTTTTTCTTCGATTCGTCATTGATTAATATAGCATCCAGTGAAACGATGCCTTCTTCGCCCTCGCTGTTTATCTTTTTCCATTCCGCAAAATGCTCCCATTCTGCAGTCATGCTGCCTATCTTGCTCTGGCTGCCATTTGAAAGAATAATGAAACCGTTATACCAGAAAATCTGCGGTATTGCATTCTTGTAGTCGCGCAGGTTATCCCTGTATGCATGTTCCAGCCGTTTGTGCAATGCCTTAAGTTCGATGAAGATCAGCGGCAGACCGTTGACAAAGCCAACCATGTCCGCACGGCGCTTGTACATCTCACCCGACACCCAGAATTGCGATGCAAGGAAGAAGTCGTTATTGGAAGGCTCGTTCCAGTCAATCACCCGGACGTTCTCAACCGTTTCTTCGTTTTCTTTACCCCGGAAAGAAACTTTCACGCCATTCTTTAGCAATCGATAAACCTTGCGGTTGGCATTCGCAGGGCTCATGACGCTGCGGTCGCGCGTGAGTTCTTCGATAGCAAGCGCGATAGCTTCAGGGGGCAGGTCGGGGTTCAGGCGCACAAGTGCGGCGCGCAGTCTTGGTACAAGTACCACTTCATTAGTCGTCTCACGTCCAATCGTGCCTTTTTCTCCGAACTTTTCGTAGAAGCAGTTGGCGGTCTGCCAGTCAAGCTCGCTAAAGAGTTCTATGGCTGGTTGCTCGACAAGGAAATCTTCGGAGTAATCGTTCATTGCTATTCTCTATGTTAAATTATTATTTAAAGATGTGTATATATTAACAGCGCTTTCCAATGCCATATGGCCGGGAGTATGTCCGGGCGCAGCGATGGCGTGGATACCAGGCACGATTTCTGTATCATGATCTACGAGGTCGATTTGGCCTTGAATCGGTGGAAGATTCTTGCGTGCGAATTTAAGGAGGACTTCTTTACTATGTTCATCAAGTTTCAGTTCTGCCTGTCCAGACGTCCAAAAATCCCATTCATCTTTCCACATAACATAGCGGGCATTGGGAAAAGCTGGCGCATTGGTGAAAAGAAATGTTGCAGGGGGTGGGAAGATCGGGGGTGCGTATGTAAACGTGCCGTCACTGATGGCTATACATTCGAAATCCCCTATTTTAAAGGGAAAGCTATCATTATTCATAGTCATTTTCCCACAATATTTACTATTGATCGTACATGAGTAAACACGATACATATATTTTTCCAAAATGACCTGTCGATTCAACCGCGGCGCGCGCGGGCGATGGCTGGAGTAAGGGTGTAGCGAGGGAGCCAGAAGGGCATGTTTTCAGACAGCATTTAAATTTCTCAAGCCATCGCAACCTGTGTGCCTTTTAACGACACATTCAATTCATTCATCTGTACAACTTTTGAAGC
>CAYSLW010000162.1:0-5278 GCA_964431955.1 uncultured Candidatus Methanoperedens sp.
TTTGTTTATGCTTTAGCAAAAACGCACCGCTACAAAAGCACCTGCGAGACGCTTCTATCAAAAACAAATCTGGGCGATGTAATTGGTTTTACATCTTCAACGGTTATTAATGAGCTATTCCATACACTGCTTATCGGGGAAGTCAAGTTCATTCATCTGCACCAATTTTTTTTGCCATGTCTGATTATGCAGTCATGCACTACGGTGTATATAGCTTTCGTGTGTTATTGCGAGCTATGTTCAGCCTATGCTCACGTCAGCCCTGTTCTCTGTGATGTGCAGGCAGGTGAGGGCGCCTGCGGTGGTGTAATTTTGGAGCATGGTGGAAGTTTATGCCTGCCGATTGCTTTGGGAACTAAAGGCATATATAGGAAACCATAGATATTGGTATCAGTGAGAATATGCAAAAAATAATAAAAGGCACTGTGGAAAAGAATGTGATAAGACCTTCAGAAAATGTTGGCGCTAAAGAGGTATTTATCATGGTGCCTGGGAAGGACAGAGTCGATTTAGATAAAATAAAGAGAATCCATTTGGAACCCTCTATTGTAGATGAAATAATAGAAGGAACTGAATATGGAGAGGACATTGATTGATATTGAATCCAGGGCATCGACATTCGTGGATTCAAATATTTTCACTTTTCCCACAGCTCTTCAAAACAGTACTCTGGCGACCTAAATACATCTGGATTTTCAGTGATAATTCGCCGGGTTATGCCATCTGTGAGAAGAAAAGCCAGTAAAACATTGGTATCAACAATTATCATCTATTCTTTTCAGACCGCCATTTACTTACCATCTCTGCGATGTCTCTCTCCTCTAATCCTTCTACTTCGAGTTTCTTAAGTTTTTTTATAGCTTTTTTTCGCTCAATATCATCAAAAAATTCTCTGATTATCGCCCTGAACCATTCGTTCCTTGTTTTGAATCCATAGATTTTCAAACCCTCATCAAGTTCTTTGAGAACTCTTTTATCCAACCTGAATATAACTTGAGTTTCCGCCATATAATAGTGTATCATTTTGCTATCATATCTATTTTTCGGAGACTCTTTAGTTCATTCAGCCTATGCTCACGTCAGCCCTGTTCTCAGTGACGTGCAGGCAGGTGAGGGCGCCTGCTGTGGAGTAGTTGAGGAACATGTGGAAGTTGGTAGAAAGAAACTCTAATTTTCATCCTTAATCATTCCCTCCAGATCTTCCAGAATTTCCTCTATGGTTACTTCTTCAGATTCAAGAATAGCATTTTTGAGATGTTTGTGGTGGGGAAAAGTCCTGACTTGCCTGTGGTGCGGCGTGCTTTTATTCTGTCAGAACCTCATTTTCAAATTCTGAACTCATAATATCTTTCTTAGATAATTCGTGAATTCGGCGTCGTCTTTTCTGTATCGAGAATACCTTTCTGAATTTCAGGTGTCATGAAAAACCCTACACTTCTTAATTCATCAATTATCTTTTGAAGTTCCTGTTTGTCCTTTATTGGACAAAGCTCGTATCCCATTTTGATTAAGCCCAGCGTTCCTGTTATTTTTACATGCTCTCTCCTCGCAATTTTCCTTGCGTCGAGGTCATCAAGCGCAGCTATCCATCCATGTTTTTTCGCCAGAGCAATAACACCTGATTCGCCGTCATGCAATGTAGAAAGATATTTTTCATAATCATGCACTTTTTCTATGTCCATCCATCCCCCATTTTTCCTGAGAGCAAAGATAGCTTCAGGAAATATTATTTCATTTTCTACAGTATGCGGAATGGCAGCTTTGACTCCAAGCCTGCTTAATATCTCCCGCAAGAGATTAAATCTTCCAATCTCAGAGAACGCGCTTATGACGCTTGTGTCAAGCACTATCAATCTGCGCTCTCCTTCAGGGTTTCGTAGTCCTCTTTAAGCTCACGTACGCCTTCTACTCCAAGCCTCGGATTTATCCCTTTTTCCAGAAGAATCTCCTTCATCCTTGTTAAAGAGATGCCTGCTATGCTTGCTGCTCTGGCAAGGGATACTTTTTGCTGTCGGTAAAGCGCTATTGCTATTTCCTTTTCATTATAGTCCCGAAAGAGATGGCGCAGCGCATCTCGCACGGCTTCTGCAATGCTTCCATAGAGACCTGCGTCTATCAGGCGCTTTATTTTTGTCTCGAATTCTCCTTTGATTTCTACCGTGGTTGGCATGGTTTCACTTGATTTTTACTATGTTTATTCAAGTTAAATAGGTTTTGGGGCTGAGAAGCTCTCCGAAAAAAAAGCGTCGGCGCATCAGACATAACTAATATAGGAACAACTTGCAAGAATGCTGTAAAGATATATGTTTGCATCAATGAAAATTTTTGATCCTGAAGGTAGTGAGAGTAGAGGATTTTTCAAACCCATTCCTCGGTCTCTACAATTTCCTCGATCAGTTTTTTATCCTCAAGTTTTATGGAATCTGTTATTCTTTCGGTTATGTTTTCAACAGGTTTTAGCAGAAGTTCTTTGTCCCTTATGCTTAAAACCACTTTTTTACCAATAGTCAATCCCAATTTAGACATTAATGCTTCAGGAAGCTCGATTATTCCACCCTTTTTAATTACCACGTTTGTCATGGTGTATAATTATAAACCTCTGCCTTTATTATTCTTTCTACGAGCATTCAGCTTATCCGCACATCCGCCCTGTTCTCAGTGATGTGCAGGTAGGTGAGGGCGCTGGTGGTGTAGTTGAGGAGAGCATTGTTACATGTTTATGTTAAGGTTTTCTGGATTCGTTTTCGTAAGAAGACTAATAAATGATTAAGATAATAACTACGTTCAGGTGCAATTTATGGAAACTACGTCAAAATATGAGAAACAGATTTTGGAAGACATTAGAGGGCTTCCCCCTTCTTTATTACCAAAGATATCAAAATTAATACATTTTGTTAAAGATGAATTATTGAGTGAAATTGAAAAACGCAGTATTAAAAATAAGAATCAGTTTGTTTCACTTGAAGGGATATTTCAAGGCGAAATCGAGCATACGGATGAAGAAATAAGGGCTGTCCAGATAAAATTAAAAGAAATATGACCTATTATATTATCGATACTCACAGCCTTGTATGGTTTCTGGAAAGAAGTCCGAAACTGGGCAAAAAAGCAAGAAATGCCCTCTTAGATTCGGACTCCTCACTCATTATCCCGACTATAGTGTTGGCAGAGATTAAATTTTTATTTGCGAAAAATAAATTTTCAACAACATTAAGTAATGTTTTTAGTGTAATAGAAAAAGATCCGAGATGTATTATCCAGCCATTGGATGTAGATATAGTGAATTTGCTCCCAACAACGCTAGAAATACACGATGCAATTATTACTGCAACAGCACTTCTTTTCAATGAAAAATCGGGTTCTGAGAATGTCATCCTCATTACGAAAGATGAAGAGATTACCAAAAGCAAGCTAGTGAAAACGATCTGGTGATTTTGGTAAATTCGTTATTTTTACTGCAAATCTCCCCTGAGTTCAGCTTATCGCTACAGTTAGTGTCCACAGACATGCTGGGGGTAATTTATGATGGCTTCATTCATGATCTGAAATGGACTATCATAAATAAGCCAAATGACCTCTTGCCTATAATTTAAGATGTTCACATAACTCATAACTCTTACCCTCCTATTTGAAAATCCTTTTTAAGATCAATATACTCCATAACCAATGACACACTCATATTCGTAATAAAAGCAATATCTATTGGCTCGAAAATACCAATAATCCTGGTCACACGTTCATAATCATTGATATATCGATCCACTGCTTCTTCACTATGGTTTGTTCTTCTGGCAATTTCAGGAGTGGACATTTTCTGAAGTTTCAACCTGACAATCTCACGCTTATGAGTAACAGAGCGACCCATATCATGAATAGTCCCACGATATGGCAGAGTTATCCCTTTTTCAGTTTGTATTTCATGGATATATTTGACAACTGACGCTCTTGAGATAGCAAGAAGTAAAGCGATATCAGGCTGACTTAAAGTTCCTCTTTGTTCATCTGCTTCTTTCATTATTCGCTCAGTTACATTTTTTCGTATGTCTGTTATAGAAATACCATTTATTCGCATATTGATATCCTCATCGCTGACCAGCGTGAGAATAACTGGAATCGTTCTGGTGTCACTCATTGACTTTCCATATGAACTGGTTTCATCTTTTGCAACTGCCTGCCAGAGAATTTGCCCCTTCTTAATTTTGCTCAACGGCAGCTGATGTTCATTTACTATCTTCAGCAAATCGTTGACTATCAGCTCGATAACCTCTTTGCCGCCCATAAATCCATATTCTGAGATAAATCTTGAGCACAGTACAGTCTTCATGCTCTTCTGAAGTTGAGGCTCATAAGTATCTGCAAGTGAATCGGATTTCATACACGGATCCCCCCTTTTTTAACGATAACAGCATTCGATTTTATTTCCTTCAATCTTGAACAGTTTTCTGAACTGTATCTGTTGTAAAGATCAATATATTCACCAATAAGCCTCTCTGACATGCTGGTTGCCTGTCTGATATCCGCAATATTCAGACCATTATTAAGAAGCATCACTACCCTGGTGAAATCCTGTATATAACGTTCAATGCTTTCCGTGGAATGTCTGGTCTGTCGCTGGATATCTGTGTATTGATAATTCTTGAGATACAATTCAACTATCATTGTTTTATGAGAAACACCTTTACCGATATCCATTTTCTGACCCCTAGTTGGAATATCTATACCATGATTTCTCAGTCGTTCAATATCACGTCTTATGGTTCTCACACTTGAACAAAGCAGTACAGCGATATCTTCTTGAGTGAGATATGCATCTTGATCTTTTGCCTCCTCTGTTATTCTTGCGACTTTTACCTCACGTAATGCCTGCATTCCATTTTCCCTGAGTACTGAGATATCAGTGCTTTTATTCAGAGTTAGTCTGACTTGTTTTAGATGCATCTCTTCTATTGCCTTACCTGCTGGCTCTTTTGATGATGCTGCCCAATAGAATATTGTGCCAACGGTAAGGTTTGAGGTCTTGTTTGATGTATTGTACGAGTCAATTTTATTCAATAATGCTCGAGCAACTATAGGCGAAAAACCAAATTCGTTTTCCAATTCAACTTTCAGCATCTGTTCTGGGGTTTTCTTTTCCATTCGATCCAATTCTTCGGAATACAAGGTCATCACCATGGGCAAAATCAACTTTGTTCGATTTATACCATAGGTCATTTGACCGAGATGTAATTAAATGAAGAATGTGGTCTATGATTATATTCAAATTTAGTTTTGTCCAAAA
>CAYSLW010000163.1:0-5256 GCA_964431955.1 uncultured Candidatus Methanoperedens sp.
GCATTCAGCTTGGAATTTGCCCGTAGCTCGTCTGCGGCATCCCACAGGCGCTTTTTCATGTGAAAAATCGCTTCACTTCACAATCGGCGCACCAAACGTAAAATCCTCAAGCTCAACCACCTTTTTCCATAATTCTTTGCACTCACAATCAAGGTTATTAAAAACCCGAGTATCCTGCGTCAGCGAGAAAATCCGTATAGCCTCTGCCTCGTCCTTATCGCATTTCCCGCAGTTGTGAGGACCGCGCGGCGAACCTGCGCCAACAGGGTCAGACATTATGACTGTACCAGGGGCTGATTCCTTCCCCATTTTAAGCACTTCCACGGCGCTCCACAGCCACGGAGGGCGATAATCCCCGCGCTCGAACATCTCATCCACAAGCGTACCCCTCTGGACATTGCACAGGTTGACCGATATCGTTCCGGCATAGGGTGCAGCTTCATTTATGGATTGTATCATATCATTCATGGCAATGCCTTCTGAAAGGAAAGGAGGTTTAAGCATCAGGTAAGCCTTCACGGTTGCGCCTTCTTTTTTTGCAGCCTCGCTCGCTCTCACAAAATCCGAGAACGTAAAACCTTTATTGATGCACTCCTTTCGTATCATGTCATTGCTTGTTTCAAGCCCGATAGCCACCTCGAATCTCTTACCAAAGGCATGGGTGGATTCAGATAATTTCTCTTTAGTGACATATTCGGGTCTGGTCTCAGCAATCACTTTTTTTACCCGATTATCTTCTGCAAGGCGCGAAAGCATCTCGTTTCTGGTCTCTGGAGCAATCTCACAATCATCTAAAAAGCTGCCCGAGGTGAATATCTTTACAATGAATTCCTCGTCCTTGCAGCGCGACAATGCATACTCATACTGCGACATTTGGTCGCCGTGCGAAGGAGGTTTTTGGGCGCCGTCATAAACGTACCCGCACATGGTGCAGTTATTCCACCTGCATCCTCTGGTCTGGAAAATTATTGTGAGCGCAGAAACGGGCTTTCCGTCAAGCAGGTCCTTACCTGTCCAGACAGCAGTTGGCATATCAGGCGGATTGAACTTAACTTTCTGCCTTGTGCGGATTTCCTGCACTACCTTGGTAAGTGACATCTTATTCGAACTCGATAGTTCCGGGGGGTTTCGGCGTGATGTCGTACAGCACCCTTGAAACATTGGGTATCTCGCTCGTGATGCGGGACTGGATTTTTCGCAGGACTTCCCAAGGAAGTTCCATTGCTTCTGCAGTCATGCCGTCACTTCCGCTCACGGCGCGCACTGCGATTATCCACCCGTGCACCCGGACATCGCCTTTCACTCCAGTGCCTTTTTCAAGGAGAGCCGCAAATGTCTGCCAGGGAGCGAACTGCTCCACGAGTTCCTCCTCCACAATCGCATTGGCTGCCCTCACCACATCCAGCTTTTCTTCAGTAACCTCTCCTATTATCCTGACCGAAAGACCAGGACCCGGGAAAGGCATCCTGTCCGAGATCTCCCTGGGCAGACCGAGCGCTCTTGCCACTTCTCTTACCTCATCTTTATACAGGTCTGCAAGTGGTTCTACTATGCCTTCAAAATCTATTACCGAAGGAAGCCCTCCCACATTATGGTGGCTCTTTATCCCCCCTTCTGATTCTATCCTGTCGGGATATATGGTTCCCTGAATCAGGTATCTTGCTCCAAGTTTCTTTGCCTCTTTTTCAAATTCGCGGATAAAAGCCTCGCCCACGGCTTTCCTTTTTTTCTCGGGATCTGTTAACCCTTTCAATGCTTTAAGAAAATTTTCCTTTCCATCTACCACCTGAAGGTTCATGCGCAAAAAGATCTTCTTTACCCTTTCAGTCTCTCCTTTTCGCATCAGCCCCGTATCTATATAAACGGGCGTAAGTAGCTCGCCTATGGCTCTTTGCGCAAGCACAGCGCAGACCGAGCTGTCAACGCCCCCAGAGAGCGCTATTATTGCCCTGCCTTTTACTTGTTTTTTTATTTTCTCTATGGCTTCGGGAATGAATTTATCGACTTTGACCATTGTCTCTAAATTATTTTTACTGCTTTAAATGGTTTTACATTGAGTCCTGCATTCGTTAATTCGTTATTTCGCCGCAAGATAAAAGAAATAGATGGAGGCTATTATCAAAATAATCCCCAGCAGCCTATCGAGCAATACACCCTCTTCTTTGAGCTTTGAGCGTATGGTTTTCCCTGTCGCCCCCCCGACAGAGCTTATGACCACAAGAGGCAGCACCATCCCTGCCCCGAAAAGTAGCGAGATGGTAAGACCATATGTCACAGAACCTGAAACAGCAGCCACTGCAAGCACCGCAAAAAGCATCGGCGCCACACGGCCCATGGTAATGGCGCCAAAAGATACTCCAAGCATAAAAGTGCCAAGAGGAGTTGATGATGATGGCAGGCGTAAGCTCTTGAATATCATTTTCACTGGCAGATGGTAGGCTCCAAAGAACTGAAGCGCCATGAGAAGCAGTATGACACCGCCCAGGGCATAGGCAATATGTTCGCTGAACAGGACAACACTCTTTCCGAGATATGCCGCCATCCCGCCCAGAGGCACGAGGACAAGCAGCGTGCCAAGACCGAAGGGCAGCGTGAGACGAAGCACTTCGGAAGCTGTCCGCGCTGCACTATCGCCTGTCACATAGCCGATGAGAGCAAGACACAGCACGCTATTGCAGGGGCATAGTCCTGCAAGTATGCCAAAAGCAAAAAAACCCGGGTAGGTCGGATCAAGTGCTGCCATGCTATCTTAATTTGATATTTTCTTCCCTGAATTTCTTTAATAATTCATTCGTTTCGTAGTAGCCTATTTCCTCTTCGGTCAGGTAGCAGGCAGGGTCATCAGCCCAGACATTGCCGTATATCGCTTCAGCGCGCACGCGGAAATTCCCGTTGCAGATGTCGAACCATTTGCATCGTGCGCACCGGTCTGCATTTGCCGAAATTCGCGGTTTCCTGCTCTTGAGACCTGCCATGAGTTCATTACTTGTATCCATCCAGATTTCGCTGAATTTCCGCTCCTTAACATTGCCGAATGAATAATGCCTCCAGAACTGGTCAGCATGGACAGAGCCGTCCCACGATACGCAGCCAATACCAATGCCAGATGAGTTGCCTCTGTTCATCTGGAGGAGTTCGAGTACCTCTTTTGCTCGCTCTGGGTCCTCTTTCAGCAGGCGGAGATAGACATAAGGTCCATCTGCGTGGTTGTCAACTGTAAGTACTTCCAAAGGGTTGCCTTTGTCGTGCAGTGCCTTTGTCCTGTCCATGATGAGGTCAAGCGTCCTTCGGCTCTCTTCGTGCGAGAGTTCCTGCTCTATCAGTTTTGAGCCTCGCCCTGAATAGACAAGGTGATAGAAGCAGACCCGGGGAATGTTCTCTTTTTCAAGCAGGTCAAATATGGCAGGTATATCCAACACATTTCTCTTATTGATGGTGAAGCGCAAGCCTACTTTGATGCCCTCTGCGAGACAGTTGCGCATGCCTTCAAGCGCCGCATCGAAAGCGCCCTTAACGCCTCTGAATTTATCGTTTGTTTCTCTCATGCCGTCAAGTGAAACGCCAACATATGAAAGACCGATCTCCTTCAGGACCTTAGCCATCTTTTTGTCTATCAAAGTACCGTTTGTAGAGATTACGGCGCGCATCCCTTTTGACCGTGCATACAACGCAAGTTCTGGAAGGTCTTTGCGCATGAGGGGTTCACCGCCTGAAAAAAGGATTACAGGGGCGCCGAATTGCGCCAAATCATCGATTAAATCTTTGCCCTGCTGTGTTGTAAGTTCATTTTTATACTCGATGTCACGGGACCGGGCATAGCAGTGGACGCATTTAAGGTTGCAGCGCCTTCCTGAGTTCCACACCACAACCGGTTTTTTGTCTTTTGAGAACTGCAGCAAATGCGAGGGAAGTTTGCTTGAGTCGCGCCCGTATCTGAGAGCGTCGGAAGGCTCAACAGTTCCGCAATAAAGCTTTGAAATACCTATCATCTATACTCCTTTATTCATGCAGTTCTATGATTAACCCCTTCTCTTCATCGAATTTAATCTGTATGGCGGATGTGCTCTCAGCGAGTTCCTTTTCTACATATACTTTAATTCCGCCCTGCATAAAAGTAATGTCGCCAGCAAGCGCTTTTTTTACTGGTGCCATCTCAAAACGACTGCAGCACCCTCCACTCGTGAATATCCGCATTGCTGAGGCGTTCTCTCTTAACAGCTCCTTTTTTAGAAGTTCGCTTGCTTTATCGTCTATAAAAAGCTTGCCCATTATTTATGCAGTCTCCTTTTTTCTCCCCTTTCCATTTCAGTTTGTTATGATACAGCCATTTTTCCTGTTCCATTGAAATCACCTCTAACTACGTTTGGAAACAAAAACATCTTATGGATATTAAGCTTTTTGAAATTATAACAGCTATTTGTTTAACCAGCTTCGACTCGGCGCTGAAGTTCGCCTTGTACCCGAACCTGCGCAGCACGGGCACTTTGCGGTTGCCTGCGCAGGAGACAGGGCTGCGCCAGTGGAGGCGCTATTCGGGGAGGGGGCTGGGTTCTGCGAGTCATGAGGGGCTGGAATTTAATAGCGCCTCTGGTCAAATGGGGTTTGTTTCAGTTTGCGCTTTTTGACAGGATAACAGGATTTTGCAGGATAAATTTTGGTTCCAATCCTGTGATCCTGTAAATCCTGTCTGAAATTTATAAACGCAGATTGTTGCACCAGGTGAGGCGCTCGGAGAGGGGGGTGGAGATGGTGAGAGAGAAGGTGGGGTAGGTATAATTATAGCTAAGTTCTTAAATAATCGTACTAACCCTCAAGAAAGCCCCTTCGGGGCAATTTAACGTTTGATGGTGCTCAAAATACATATGTAATTTCACCTGTTTTAGGTTCATATGCTTCTCCACGAGTTTTCAGATGTTGAATATCACAAAGAACCTGTTCTTTATCAATTCCTCTTTTCGCAGCTTCAGAGATCACTTTTTCGATACCGGCTCCTCTACCATCCTGATTTTCTATAATCAATGCTACAATCAACTGCATCCTCTCCTGTTGGCTAAGCTCGATATTGGGAGGTGGTTTAACTGGCGGTATATCATCATTCGGATAACTTTCACTCCCTTCAAAACAGATTTCTATGAGCTCCATCTCGATTTTGCAATTTGGACATATTAGAGGGTCGTAGTTAAAGGTTTTCTTAAAAATCTTTTTCAGGAACATGGCTAAGAAGTAATCGAATGAACTCAAATTTATCCATTGTTA
>CAYSLW010000164.1:0-5120 GCA_964431955.1 uncultured Candidatus Methanoperedens sp.
TTGAAGAATGACCAGGAGTATCAGACACAACTGAATTAAACTTAGTCTATTGAAAGGGAAACTGACCAGACAAACAGATAGTGGATACTATTTTATCATATTATATCGTGCAAGTATGGATTATTGTGGTTATATGCAACAGGTGATTTCATGTTAAACTCCGCCAGCGGCGGCGCATCCGTTGGGGTCTGGGGTCGCAACCCCAGCGCCATAAAGCTAATGTTGACCGAAAGTGTTAATAATACGTTCATCCGCGGTTAATATTTGTAAATTCAGGTGAAAAGAATGCCCAAAATCACAATCATAGGCGCAGGCACTGTAGGCGCAACTGCTGCGCAGAGAATCGCAGAAAAACAACTCGGGGACGTCGTACTTACAGATATCGTTGAAGGGTTGCCGCAGGGTAAAGCCCTTGACTTGATGGAGGCTGCGCCACTATTCGGATATGACTCAAAAATCCTTGGAACGAACGATTACAAGGATATCGAAGGCTCGGATGTGGTTGTCATCACCGCGGGAATAGCAAGAAAGCCTGGTATGACACGCGACGACCTGTTAAAGATAAATGGAAAGATAATCAGAGAGGTTTCACAAAATCTAGCAAAATACGCGCCGGATTCGATAGTTATCACGGTCACCAACCCTCTCGACATAATGACCTACGTCACCATGAAGACCACGGGTTTTGAGCCCAAGCGTGTGTTCGGCATGAGCGGGGTCCTTGATGCTGGCAGGTTTGCCGCGTTTATTGCCATGGAACTTGGCTGCTCTGTGCGTGATATAAGCGCAATGGTACTGGGTGGTCACGGCGATACCATGGTTCCCCTTCCGAGGTTTACCACGGTCTCAGGTGTTCCTATTACAGAGCTGATGTCGGAATCCACAATCAAGCGCCTCGTTGATAGGACAATTAACGGCGGGGCGGAGATTGTCAATCTTCTGAAAACGGGAAGCGCCTTCTATGCGCCGGGAGGAGCGGTGACCAGCATGGTGGAAGCGGTGGTAAAGGATACAAAACGAGTTTTGCCTGTCTGCGCCTATCTCAACGGTGAGTACGGCAGGAAGGACATTTACCTCGGCGTACCTGTGAAGCTCGGGAAGCGCGGCGTGGAAGAGGTGATAGAGCTAAAACTCACCGAAGATGAGAAAAAAGCCCTTGACAAATCAGCGGATGCGGTTAAGTCAGGGATAGCCTTGCTCCCGGAGTTATCAGGATAATTTGCGAAAAAGATATAAGCAACCCATCTAAATAGATGTATATTCGAGCAAATTCTCGGAAGCATCATGGAAAAATTCGAAAAAGGTACCAATGTGCTGATTGTACACAAGAACGGCGAATCCAAAGCCTTGCACCAGGTCAAGGTTTCTGCGCCTCCATTAATCCACCGCAAAGGCAATCTCTTGACAGTAAAAGGCATTGAAGCCGATAACGATTCAGTGATAGATGTCAGATTGAGCTAGGGAGCTCTCTGCCGGGGAAGATATGGGGGTTGACCTCAAAGACCTCTTTGAGAAAAAAGAAATAGAGCTCTCGGACCTAAAAGGAAAAGTAATCGCCATAGATGCATACAATACACTGTATCAGTTCCTCAGTATAATCCGCCAGCGCGACGGTACGCCGCTCCATAATTCCCACGGTGCGATAACATCCCATCTCTCAGGTTTTTTATACAGGACGACCAATCTTATAGAGGGGGGCATCAAACCTGTATTTGTTTTTGACGGAGCGCCGCCTCAATTTAAAAATACAACTATCGAGGAGCGAAAAAGCCGACGCACAGAAGCTTTTGAGAGATGGGAAGAAGCAAAAGCAGTGGGCAGCGAGGATGCATTCAAACATGCACAGGCTTCATCCCGGATTGGCGGTAACATGGTAGAGGATGCCATAGCTTTACTTGGGTTCATGGGGCTTCCCGTAATCCAGGCGCCTTCTGAGGGCGAAGCTCAGGCTGCATTCATGGTACGAAATAAGGACGCTTATGCAGCAGGCTCGCAGGATTATGATGCACTGTTGTTCGGCGCCTCAATAGTGGTGAGGAATCTTGCAGTAACTGGGAAAAGGAAACTTCCCGGGAAAAGCGTGTATGTGGATGTAAAACCCGAGAGCATAGAACTTGAAACCGGGCTTCTTAAACTTGGGATTTCACGAGAGCAGCTTATTGATATTGCAATTCTTGTGGGAACGGATTATAATGCGGGCGTTAAAGGAATAGGTCCAAAGAAAGCCCTGAAATTGATAAAGAAGCACGGCAGCATTGAGGGGGCGCTTGATGAACTGAACACCGAGATAAAAAACCTGGCAGAAATAAGAGCATTATTCATGAATCCCGATGTGACGCCAGATTATGAAATCAGGTGGAAAAAACCAGACTCAGCGGCAATAACAAAGTTCCTCTGCGCGCAACATGATTTCTCTGAAGCACGGGTAACAAAGGCAGTGGAGCGCTTACTTTTTGCCTCGGATCAAGGTCAGAAGACGCTGGATAAGTGGTTTTAACGAAGAATGCTCGAAGGTGCGAGGCAGTCAAAAATCCTCGAGGCAGAAGGGGCAAACGGACAGGCAACCAAGATAATCTTCCCGATGGAGATCTCAAAGATGATTGACCAGGCATCGAAGTACCTTGGAGCGTCCGAGAAGATTCCAGAAATAGGTTCGCCCCCATGGGACACGGAAAAGATAGTTGGTACAGCAGATGAAGTCCTTGGAAGGATTCCAATGCCAGAGGAGTTGAGGTAAGAGCTTGAAAGCATTGAGAAGGAAATGGCTCGTGAAACAGAAGAGAGCCTGAAACAGGCTGAGAAAATAAAAAGTACAGCTCGGTAGCAATCTATCCACAAAACTTATATCTAATGAACATAATTATACATCAATGTACTAAAATGTACAAAACATATTATGCACCCAACAGTCAATGAAATACTAAAATCAACAAGAAAGAGGATTCAGCCTCTCAGAAATGAGAAAAAAAAGGTTATAACACCACGAAATTTCCAGGACGTTATAAAAGCCAGAAAGCAGCGAAACCTAATTCCGGTAATTGCAGAAGTCAAGCCTTCTTCCCCAACAATATTTAACAGAAACGTAACTCCGCAAGATGCGGCAGACATTGCAGGACAGATGGAAGCAAGCGGCGCAGCAGCTATCTCGGTGCTCACCGAGCCGCAGTTTTTCAGAGGCAGCATCGAAAACCTTAATTGCGTAAGACGGGCTGTAGGAATTCCCGTGCTGCGAAAAGACTTCATCATAGATAAAGCCCAGATTTATGAAGCAGAGAGCGATTTAATTCTGCTCATCGCAGGGATTCTGGATGACAAATTAGACGATTTCGTGGATGAAGCCATGTCCTGCGGTCGTGAACCTCTGGTAGAAGTGCATAACAAAAATGAACTTGAAAGTGCCCTTTCAACGGACACCTTCATCATCGGGATTAACAACAGAGACCTCAACACATTGAAAGTGGACATAACCACAACTGAAAAGCTGGCACCGCTTATCAACGATAGAATAATCGTCAGCGAAAGCGGAATATCCTCTACAGAAGAGGCAGCCCGCATGATGGACGCAGGAGCGGACGCGATTCTTGTGGGAACCTCTATCATGCAGGGAAATATTTACAATAAGACCTACGAATTAGTACATGCATTGGAAGATTAAAATATGAAACATAATATGAAACAGGAGCTTAAATCAACTAAATTCGGCAAATACGGCGGGCAGTTCGTACCAGAAGTATTGATGCCAGCAATTGAAGAACTCACAGAGCAATATGAAAAATACAGGGACAATCCTGTTTTTAATAAGGAATTGAATTATTATCTCAAGGACTTTGCAGGGCGCCCTTCGCCGTTGTATTACGCAAAGCAACTGAGCAGAGAATATGGAATAAAGATTTACTTAAAGCGCGAGGACCTTATCCACGGTGGGGCGCATAAGCTGAATAATACGCTCGGGCAGGCGCTTTTAACTAAGTACATGGGAAAAAAAAGGATAATTGCCGAGACCGGGGCAGGTCAGCACGGCACTGCCTGCGCAATGGCTGGTGCTGCCTTTGGTATTCCGACCGAGGTTTACATGGGCGCCAAGGATACGCAGCGCCAGCGCATGAACGTGTACAGGATGGAGTTGATGGGTGCAAAGGTCATACCCGTAAAAAGCGGCTCGCAGACCTTGAAAGATGCCATCAACGAGGCAATGCGTGACTGGGCGACTAATGTCGAGACAACCCATTATATGATAGGTTCGGTTGTAGGTCCGCATCCTTACCCTATGATAGTACGCGATTTCCAGAGCGTGATAGGAAAAGAGGTGCGCACGCAGATAATGGAGAAAGAAGGACGGTTCCCGGATTCCATTGTAGCGTGCACAGGAGGAGGAAGCAATGCCATGGGGATTTTTTATCCATTCATAGACGACGATGTGGACCTTTTTGCAGTCGAGGCTGGGGGGAGCGGCATGAAGACTACGGATAAGGAGGCACTGCATTCAGCGTCTTTATGTGCAGGCGAGGAAGGCGTGCTTCACGGCATGCGTACGAAAGTTCTTCAGAATAAGTACGGACAGATACTGGAATCAAGCTCGATTGCAGCAGGTCTTGATTATGCAGGGGTTGGACCTGAGCTTGCTTACCTTGCTGAAGCTGGGAGAATTAAACCCAGAAATTCGATGGACAGCGAAGCGCTCGAGGCATTCCATGACCTGTGCAGGCTTGAGGGCATAATCCCGGCGCTTGAATCTTCGCATGCAGTAGCCTATGTTAAAAAAGCGGCAGCATCAGGAGAGCTGGGCGATGTGGTAGTAATAAACATATCGGGGCGAGGAGACAAAGATCTTGAAACCGTGCTGGGTTTGATGAACCCATCGAAAAAGGAGGGATAATATTGGGTTCATCAAGGAGTGAAAAAGTAGCAAGAAATGATTGAGACATTTCGACCAAAGGAAGGTATAGACGATAAGTTCGGATATACGCATAAAATGGAAAGATATACGAACTCAAGTTCGGATATGAATGAGTTAAATGAAATTACTCGCTCGCAAAAATATGAACAACAGAAATTTTAAATACTGAAAAGGATAAGGGAGGTAGATACATGAATGAAGGTAAATCCAAAGGTAAAGTATT
>CAYSLW010000165.1:0-5095 GCA_964431955.1 uncultured Candidatus Methanoperedens sp.
TCGGATTTTTGAGTACGATGTATTTTGCGCATGCAGTGGGTGCAGGTGTTCTGGGTGCATATTTCCTTTTTTTAGCATATTATAGCATCATCGGTCTTATGACGGATGGCGGCTTTGGCGGTGCTGCGATCAAGCGCATCAGTGAGGGAGAAGAACCTGATGCATATTTCAGTGCATTTGTTGTGCTGCGTTCTGTGTTCGTAACTGTAGTTGTAGTTGTACTGATCGCATTTCGAAGCTATTTTGTAGACTTTGATAACGCGGGCACATTCATCTGGTTATTGATAGCTCTGGTCATGTCGCTTTTACAGGGGGCTGTTTCAAGCGGTATCGTTGGACGCGGAAAAATGGGGATTTTTGCAAAGAAGGTTTTATTAATAATGTCTCACGCGTTCTATGCACCTGTAAAAAGATATTCAAGCGGCATGTATGTGCATCTTGCTTTTGCTGTGGGGGATGCGGTTTTCCAGAAGAAGTGCTTGAGGAAGATGTGCAACTTAGAGGAATTGTTTTCGAGATATTTGGGGTGCTGAATTTCTGTTAGAATTGGGGGGCAGGGTTTAACATGCATCATATACTTACACTGTCCGGCGCGCCGACATGAATATAGGTCAATCTTGGCCATATAAAAATATTTAATACCTATAAGTGGGATATATGGGAATATGCAACTAACAAAGATAGATGACAGAGGAAGAATTTTACTTCCAAAAGAGATAAGAGAAGAATTGAATCTCAAACCGAGTGAAGAAATGTTTGTTATGAGTGCTGGGAAAGAAATAATATTGCTTAAAAAAGTAGATGTCAAAAAAATAATGGAAGATATCATTGGAAAAGTAAAGGGGGCCAATCTTGGGGCTATAGAAAAAAAAATAGAAGATGAAGGAAATAAGATTGCAAAGAAGAAATATCCAAACATTTTTAGTTGATACAAATCTGTTCATTTCAGCAATCAAAAAGTGGGCTAAAAGTACAGATTTACTCATTTACTTGCTTACCGACCCTGAAATTGAGCTTATTGCGAACGATGTTTTGCTTGGTGAATACAGCAAATTTGCATTAGAACTTGGCGCCTCGGAGTTCTTTGAATTGATACAGAGCGTAGTAATAATTGTTAATCCATCTGAAGAATACGTTTCGGATTGTAAACAACAGTCTAATGCAGTTTTGATCAGCAATGACAAGCATTTCGATAAGATAAGTGAGATGAAGATAATTGAAGTCTGGAAAATCAGCGAGGCAATTGAAAAATTGCTTAAAGCTTAATATCCGAAAAAGCGAACCTATGAACATCTGTTTCTATATCAGCGATTACGGATACGGGCATGCGTCAAGAAGCATTGCTATTATCCGAAAGTTATTGAGCGAATATACAGATGCAAGAATATATATTAAAAATAGCGGAGCTTTTGATTTCATAAGGAATTCGTTACCCGGGGAGAATGTTGAGGTTGTACAGAGCAAAAATGATATCGGGGTAATTTTCAAGGAAAATAGCGTTGTTGTTGATAGGGAACGAACACAGAAAAATCTTCTTGAATGGATAAGCTCCTGGGACGAATTTATCAAAAAGGAGAGACAGTTTTGCGAATCGCACAGGATCGATTTGATCCTGTCTGATATAACTCCGCAGGCATTTGTTGTGGCGAACGAACTTGATATACCGGGTATTGCAATATCCAATTTTACATGGCACTATATCTTTTACAATCTCTTCGGGGATATACCTGCAGTAGAGCAAATTAAAGAGGCGTATATACTTGCAGACCTTGCGCTTGTACTTCCATTTAATGAGGATATGAATGTTTTTAGAAAGCAGAAGAAAGTGGGGCTTGTATCACGTGAAATGACAGGGAATAAATATGATATGCGAAGAACAATGGGCGTATCGGATAGCGAATTACTCGTTTATATCGGAGTTGGAAAGTCTTTTGATTCTTCATTTATGCGCAATATGAAAGAGTTAGATATACCGGAGCTGAAATTGCTAGTCCAATCCAATGCTGAGCTTCCTTTTGAGAATGTAATTCGGATTCCGGATAAAGAAACTGAAATGCAGAATTACATTAAAATGTGTGATTTAGTAGTATCAAAGACCGGATACGGTACAGCTTCAGAAGCTATCAGGGCAAAGATACCCATGTTTCTTCTCAAAAGAGACGGGTTCAGGGAAGATGAATTGATCGGGGATGCGATTGAGAGAATGGGTATCGGCAGGTTTATTTCTGAGAGGTCTTTTCTGGAGGGAGGGTGGAGACATGAGCTACGCGATCTGGATAAGTATATTATGAATTTTGATAATATGGATGATAGATTCAAAAGTGATGGTACGAAAGAGATAATAAATTCTATAGAAGAGGCGGTTTCATGAGTTTCTGGGATAACAAGAAGATACTGGTTACAGGAGGAGCAGGATTTCTGGGCTCGGCTGTAGTTAAAAGATTAAAGGAAAGCGGAGCAAATGAAGAGAATATAAGGATACCGAGAAGCAAAGATACAGATTTAAGACAATGGGAGAACTGCGTTAAAGTTGTTAAGAATATGGATATAGTCATCCACCTTGCTGCAAAGGTGGGGGGCATTGGATTTAACCAAAACTATCCTGCCACGCTGTTCTATGATAACGCTATTATGGGCATCCAGATGATGGAGGCTGCAAGGCAGGAGAACGTTGAAAAATTCGTAGCGATAGGAACCATCTGTGCTTATCCTAAGTTTACGCCAGTTCCTTTCAAAGAAGAGGAGCTGTGGAATGGCTATCCTGAAGAGACAAATGCGCCGTACGGCCTGGCAAAGAAAATGATGCTCGTACAATCCCAGGCATACAGGCAGCAATACGGTTTCAATTCCATCTTCCTGCTGCCTGTGAACCTGTATGGACCAGGAGATAATTTCGATCCGTGCTGCTCCCATGTGATCCCTGCACTGATCAAGAAATGTGTTGATGCTGTAGATTCAGGTTCAGATTCTATAACGGTTTGGGGCACAGGGAAAGCTACCAGAGAATTTCTATATGTTGAAGACTGCGCAGAGGCGATTGTTTTAGCAACAGAAAAATATAATAACTCTGAACCTGTAAATATTGGTGCTGGAACTGAAATTTCAATCAAAGAGCTGGTTGGATTAATTATCAAATTAACAGGATTTAAAGGAAAAATCGTGTGGGATACTACAAAACCTGATGGGCAGCCGAGAAGGATGCTTGATACCACAAAAGCGGAGAAGGAGTTTGGTTTCAAGGCAAAAACCTCATTTGAGAAGGGATTAATAAATACAATTGAGTGGTACAGGCTACGAAAATGAAAAATATAAAATTTCTTGCTAACGTGAATGTGGAAAAGCCAATGGTAGATTTTCTGGGTGAAAAGGGATTTGATATAAAGTGGATAACAAATATAGATAAGCGGATGCCTGATGATCGTGTATGCGAAATAGCAAATAACGAACAAAGAATTATAATCACCAATGATAAAGATTTTGGAGAAATTGTTTTTTTACAAAAAAAGATAACTTGTGGTGTTGTACTTCTGCGAATAAAAGGTCAAAACTCTTCTGAAAAAATCATTCTAATAGAAAAATTGCTGGACAAATACCCTGATAAAATAGCAGATCACTTTGTGATAGTAACGAAAGAAAAATTCAGATTTATTCCATTGGAGGTGATTTAAAATGGACGGAAAAAATCTTCTGAGCAGAATTGAAAGAAATCCTGAAATTATGTTTGGGAAACCTGTAATAAAAGGAACCCGTTTACCAGTGGATTTGCTTTTAGAAAAACTCGCCTATGGTTACAGAGAAGAAAATTTAATGGCTGAATACCCCTTTATTACAAAGGAAGATATCCAGGCGGCTTTGCTGTATGCCTCTAAGGTTATCTCTCTGGAGGAAGAACTTTTAGTGATTTAAATGAAAGTTTCGATAGTAATTCCTGCCCATAATGAAGAGGGAAACCTCGAAGCTCTTATTTCAGAGCTTGTAGCTGTGCTTGCTAATAATGAAGAAACACAGGATTATGAACCTGTAATAGTCAACGACAATAGCGCCGATGCAATGCCTGCAACTGCCATGGAGAACGAGAATGTTGACATAATAGCGCATCCCACAGGAAGGATAATCGGCGAGCGGGAGTCTTATTATGATGTGGATATCGATGCGCTGCTGGATGCCGCAGTTAGCACAGGCACAGATGCCCACAGGGACGTCCTGGATTGATGGAATTCTGTGTGGATGTGGCAAGCGTGGGTGGCTTGAAAAGGAGGGGGTGATGAATATGAGGGGTGCGAAGGATGTGAGGTTTAAGGATTGATATCACACACGTTTAACCGGGTTGTTAGCAGGCTTGAGGACGAAGTAGTAGCCTTCCGCGTTGCATCGGTCTTCTTCATAGTCAACAAAAAAAGCGCCGCCTTCGACGGTGTTTTGCATGTGCACCTGCTGCGGCAGGGAGGAAGCGATGGACACACCAAATATTCTGCCTGTAACGACCAATGACAGCACAAAAGCGCTATGATGGGAATCGAAGGTTTCGCATAGGAATTAAAGGAAACAGTAAAATACTTCGAGGATATTTTAGGAGTGGTGAAATAAATGAAGATACAGGTTACAGGCGGCGTGGGATTTGTGGGTTCGCATCTTGTGGATGCGCTTATCGGGAAGCATGAAGTTATATTGAAAAGAGGAGATATTTATAAAAGGAGAGTTGAAAAATGTCATCTGTAATTGAAAAAGAGATTGATTCTCTTGTTACGATAGGGTTCTATGAGACCGAAGACGGGGTTATAGCGGATGCTGTAGGAGCATTGTTGGAGAAAAAGCCAGAACTAAGGCGGGAAATTGCTATACACCTCTACAAAAACGGCGAGGTAAGCCTGTGGAAAGCCTCAGAGATTGCACGTATGAACCTTGAAGAATTCAAGGATGTTTTATCGCGCAGAGGCATAAAAATAAAGGTGAATGGAACAAAAGAAGAGAGTGATAAGCGTTTAAAAGAGGTTTTTGATGTATAGCATCGTAGTTTTGGACTGCGATCTGATAAGTAGCTTTGCTAAGGTTAATAGAATTGACTTATTGGAAAAGTTATTCTTGGATACTCAAC
>CAYSLW010000166.1:0-5095 GCA_964431955.1 uncultured Candidatus Methanoperedens sp.
TTACAGCTTATATAACTGACAGAATAAAAGAAGGTGTCCAGATATGGAAAAAATAAAAGTCATTGTCAATCGAGAAACAAACACCCTTGATGTATGGTTCGATGACGCTGAAAAAGAATTCATCTGTGAAGAAACAGGAGAGGAAGTAATACTCAAAAAAGATAAAGATAACAGAGTTATCGGATTTGAAAAGCTAAATCTTTTTGCTGATAAAAAGGTGAATGTTCCGATAGAAGTAATGACCACATGAAATAATATGGAAAATTATCAAGAAAACAAACTCAGAACAGCCATTAGAAAATACTCCGAAGGTTCAATTTCTCTTGGAAAAGCATCTGAAATAACGGGCCTGCCTAAGAAACTTTTTATGTATAAACTCCGGGAAATAGGAATTCCTTTGAATCTGTCGGAAAGCGACTTTATGAAATATATGGATGCCCTGACTAAAGCAAGAAAACTAAAGAAATCATCCTGAAACTGATACAGCCGCATCTCCTTCACCACTCATCCCGCCGCGCCGCCCTTGCCGCGCAGGCGAAGGTGCTGTACTCTGAATTTCTGGGCGCGCCGGACAATAAGGATTTCGACAGGATTAACAGGATGGATCCCGTAAATCCTGTTCATCCCGTCCAGACCGGCGCATCTTTCGGCACGGCGCCGGACAGTCAAAATATTCTTGATTCTGTATGCAGCTTGAGACCTCATCTCCCGTATCTCTTAAATATTTGAGAACAATAATACCCTACAATGAAAAAGTTTTGTTCCACAGGAAGAATACGATGCCGGGCATATCAAAGGCTCAACATTGATTCCAGTGCAGGAGCTTGATAAAGCGCTAAATAAGATACCGCGGGACTGGAAAATCCTGGTTTACTGCAGGAACTGGGCATCGCAGCGCAGAGGCAAGCGAAATACTGGTAAATAACGGGTTCACACAGGTTTACAATATGAAGGGCGGAATTACAGAATGGACTAACGCAGGATATGAAGTGGGATAAGACCCCGTATTTAAACGGGGATTGATAACACGTTTTTTCATTAAAATAACGATGCGCTTTGGTAAACACAGATTCAAAACCGAATAATTTAAGTAGGTGCTATCCTATCAAAGTAGGTCAAAACGAGGCTATTTTGCATCACAGAGGAATTTAATGACGCGGGCTGAAATTTTATCCGAGATTAAGCGGGCAGAAGAAGAGGCTAAAAATTTAGTCGCTCAGGCAAATGAAGCCAGGAACCAGAGGATCTCTGAAGCAAAAGTGCAGGCAAGGGATATCCTAAAGAAGGCTGAAGAGGAAGCTCTCCGGTACGCTGCATCCGAGATAAGCAGGGCACGGGAAATTATTAAAGAAGAAAGAGAAAAAATAGTAGAAAAAGGCGCAGAGGTAGCAGAAGATATCAAAAACAAGGCAAGAAAGAACATAACAAAAGCAACAAAATTTATTTTAACCGAGTTCGAGAGGGCTGCAGCGAATGCTTAAACCCACAAAAATGACGCGTGTGATTATTGCAGGCACAAAAGACCTCATGGAACCCGCGATTTCCACGCTTCACAGGCTGAACGTGCTTCATATAACAGATTATTCGGAAGAGACTGAAAGTTTCAAGATTGGCAAGCCCTTAAAACCCGCCTCCAGACTCTCAGAGCATCTCCTCACGCTGCGGGCAATATCCAACCAGATAGGGGTAAGGGAAAAAGAACCGGGATTAAAGCAGAGTTCAGGTGAATTGCCTTCCCAGATCGATGAAAAAATCATAATGCTTCAAAAAGAAGTCTCATTGCGTTCTGATGAGTTAAGGAGCTTAGAATTCAAGATTAAAGAAAAAGAAGACCTGATATTTGCAGTTAAACCTTTCTTCGGGCTTCCATTATCCCTGGAAGCTTACAGAGGGTATGAGACTGTAAAAGTCTATACGGGATTTATCGAAGCTGACATGGAACCAAAGTTCTCCAGAATAACGAACAACTATGAACTATTTAGTGGTGAATACGAAAAAAGAAAGATATTTGCGCTCTTTATTCCGGCGGCATTTGAGGCAGAAGTTCAAAAACTACTTCAGGAGGAGCGCTCGTATGTTGAATTAAAGGTTCCCCCCGTAACAGGGCCTGTTATACTCGATGAACTCGGAAAGGAAGTCTCTATTCTTAAAGAGAAACATGCTGCCATAAAATCAGAACTTGATAACATTAAGAATGAGTACTCTGAATTCATAACGGCTGCGGACGAATACCTCTCCATCGAGACACAGAAGGCTGAAGCGCCGCTGCGGTTTGCAACAAGCCCCAATGCATTTATAATAGACGGATGGATACCCTCAAGAAAATTTGATGAACTGGAGAAAGAACTGCAGGAAAGTACCGGGGGACTTGTATATTTAACAAAGTTAGAAGAGGAAGTGAAAGATGAAGAAATACCCATCGAGCTTGAAAACCCTGCACCTGCAAAGCCATTTGAGCTTTTGATCAATACATTTGCCACTCCAAAATACAGGGAGATCGACCCTTCGATTCTGGTGTTCATCACCTTCCCTCTCTTTTATGGCATCATGCTTGGGGATGTTGGATATGGACTGCTTATAGCAGCTATGGCTCTTGTAATTAAGAATAAATTCAAGACAGGAGGGCTTAATGCACTTGCACTGATATTACTGCTTTCAGCAATACTCTCAGCATTATTTGGTGTTATCTACGGGGAATTTTTCGGCTACCCGCTGTTTGGTGAGCACGGGCTTCTTGGAATTGCAGCACCTGCAATAGCCGGAATTCATTTACCCATCCACAGATTTGAAGCAGTGCAGCCCTTTCTTCTGATAGCGCTGGCAATTGGCATATTGCATATCTTCTTAGGTTTAGCCTTAGGTTTTAGGAATGTTGCAATCATGCATGGATTAAAGCATGCGCTCTATAAGAAAGGGAGCTGGATGATGATATTAATCGGGGGCGTGGCTGCTGTAGCCAAACTGATGCCGTCCTTGATGTCAAGGTTACCAGTTAACTTAAATGACCCGGTTTTTGCTGGCGGAATAGGAATTGCTATTATAGGGATAGCACTTTTGATAAAAGGGGAAGGTTTTATCGCAATAATGGAGATACCAACGCTCCTGAGCAATGTGCTCTCATACGCGAGGATACTTGCCATAGGTTTATCCTCTGCAGGAATAGCACTTGCAGTAAATACGCTTTCCAAGGATCTGTTCATCGTGCCAGGTGGAGTGCCGCTGGGTGGAGGAATAGGGCTCGCCCTTGTAGGCGCTGTGATTCTTATAATCGGGCATACCATAAACCTAGCCCTTGGCATTCTGGGTCCAGGTCTTCATTCATTGAGGCTTCAGTACGTGGAATTTTTCACTAAATTTTATGAAGGGGGAGGTAGTAAGTACGTCCCCTTTGGTTATAATAGAAAATATACGGAGGAATAAAAAATATGGTAGTTGAATCTTTAGATCCAGTCTTAGTGGCAGCAAATGCCAAAGGAATGGTAGCAATTGGAGCAGGATTGGCAGTAGGACTCGCAGGCATAGGAGCGGGTCTTGGAGAACAGGCGATAGGCGCAGCAGCAGTAGGTGCAATGGCTGAAGACGAGAAATTCTTCGGTAAAGGTCTACTGATGACTGTAATTCCCGAGTCTATCGTCATATTCGGCTTGGTAGTAGCATTGATATTACTGTTCGTGTTCTGAGTATTATGGGACTTGATGCGATAATTGAAGAAATTAAGGCGAAAGGCAGGGCTGAAGCTGATAAGATCAGCGAAGAGACCTCTTCTGAAGTTTTGAAGATTATTGCAGAGGCGAAAGCCAATGCCGCAGTGCTCAAAGCCGCAAAAGAAGAAGCGGTCAGGAAAGAAATTGACAGGCTGCGGCAGCAGGAAGTGTCCAGCGCAAATCTCGAAGCTAAAAAAGCGATACTCAACGCACGAAAAGAGATTCTTGACGAAGTATATGAGAATGCAAAAGAATCGGTCAAAAAACTCCCGGCTGAAAAAAACCAGAAGCTTCTGAAATCAATTATCGAAAAAAATGAAAACAATAACGCCAAAATATATTCGAAGGCAAAGGATAAGCCTGTGGTTAAAAAACTCACAAAACTTGAATATGCTGGCGAGATTGACTGTATCGGGGGCGTTGTTATAGAAAACGCTGATGGGACAGAAGTCATGGATTTCAAGTACGACACCATCTTAAAAAATGTCAGCGAGCGGTCGCTGAAGCAGGTTTCTGACATCTTGTTCGGGTGAATTGAAGAATGGGAGTTATAGATATCAAGTATGCTTACATCGTAGCTCGTGTAAGGGCTATGAAAAGCAAACTCATCCCCAAGGAGATGTATCCCAGGTTCCTCAACATGGAGATACCCGAGATTACACGGTTCATCGGAGAATCCGAATATAAAAAGGATGTCGATGAACTTGCAAAAAAATACAGAGGAACCGACCTCTTTGAACATGCTTTAAATCAGAATCTTGCGATGACATATAGAAAATTAATAGAGGTGGCACAGAACGAGGCAAAGTTTTTGATAACAGAGTATCTTCGCTCATGGGATATCTGGAACATAAAGACTGTAATAAGAGGAAAATTCTCAGGAGCAAGCGAGGAGGAAATCCTTGAAGATATAGTGTCTGCAGGGCAATTAAGATACAGAGACATAGTCGAGATTGTTAAGATTGGCAGTGTTGAAGGAGTAATTGCAGCACTTGCCAGCACACCTTATTATTCTGTACTTAAAGAATATAAAGGCAATGTGGCAGAAATTGAGAATGCTCTCGACAAATGGTATTATTCCAACCTCATGAAAGCTGCCATCGAAACAGGAGATAAACTGTTTCTGAAATCACTTAAAATAAGGATAGATCTGAAAAACCTGAAGATGCTTTTCAGAATGATACGTGCTGGAATGGAACGAGACGCCATACTCAAGCATCTTATTCCAGGAGGCATGGAGCTCAAAGCTGTCGACCTCGCAAGACTTGCAGCGCTCCCGCTCAATGAGTTTGTGCGTGCACTTCCGGAATATTCCTACTGGGAAGCAATAGCAGATCTTGGTGGCGAGTTTACATCTCTTATAAATATTGAAAACCGTTTTTATAAATACA
>CAYSLW010000167.1:0-5066 GCA_964431955.1 uncultured Candidatus Methanoperedens sp.
AGCCTAAAGGTATAAACGTAACTACAATTCACCATAACCCCCTACTTAAAGACTACGCCTATACATCCCGTTTTTTACCTGATGCACATCCTGAATTTCAATATACCTGCTGACAACCTCCCATCCATTCCCCATCGAACCATGAAATCAGCTCGGCGCCCGGAGATGCTCATTGCACCATTCATAACCTTAATCTAAAATCCGTCCTTTGAATAAAGCCGCATGCCGAAATGTTCACATTGCCCAGTTTCACAATCATCATCATGCCGCCTTCCACAATGTGACAGCGTCAGGAGTCTTATTGCCATATCATGCTTCTCGCAATATGGTGAGACTATCATTTTACTCCTCCCATATGATGAAAATATCTTAATTAATCGTTAACAAAACCTATACAACCCATAGTATATAATATTAACTCTCATATATATTATTGTCATTATCATCATGACCATAGGCTTTGATTATATATAGTTGAAAACTAAACATTTTAAACTTATCTTTGCGACCTTTGCGTTCTTTGCGGTGAATAAAATCAAACACCGCAGAGCACGCAAAGAACGCAAAGCGTTAATAAAATATGTATCGAAAGTTAGGTTCTCAACTATAATCTACCATCTTTCTGCAAATCTTTCGCGAAAAACAAGTTCAGAGAGATTTTTCCTCTCGGAAACCCTGTTTTTCTTAACCGGACGCCCGAGAGCCACTACAGCCATCAATTCATAAGATTCTGGCGCTTCAAGGACTTTATTCACCATTTCTTTATTCTTCAATATCTCGCCAAGCCATACCCCTCCAAACCCGAGCGAATGAATAGCAAGAAGCATATTCTGGGTGCATGCACCGATTGACTGGACGTCTTTTGTATAATGATACATGTGGTCTCTGTCGAGAAAAACCACTATCAATACGGGTGCATTTTTAATGGTTGCGCCGTATTCCGTGAGTTTTGAAAGTTCCATTTTTATTTCCTCATTTCGCACCACGATGAACCGCCACGCCTGGTTATTCAATCCGGACGGCGCCCACTTTCCAGCCTCTAAAATCTGCTCAATTGTCTCATCGCTCACGGTTTCATCCATGAATCCCCTAACACTTCTTCGAGTTTTGATTGCTTCCATTGTTTCCATAATATCACCCGTACATCTGCGGATCAGGCGGATGTGACTGTAAAATCGGGATAAGGTCTTCTATGGATAAAGGAAATACGGCTGTCATTTCTTCGCCGCACACGGGGCATTTTTTTGATAGCAGGAGCGGGGTTACATTGATGGTTTCATCGTAAATGGCTTCGGATATAAAAGGACTGAGAGTAGGAGTGGTCTGCCCTATATTGAACTCGCCTGCTGCTAAAAAATCATAATATGTTAGCTTTTCAGAGTAGCCGCATTTGCATCGAAGTTCAATTTTATTTTTTAAGAATTTATTATTCCTGTTTTTCTGCGACAATGAACTAATTGTATCTTTCATCATGCTAAGATTCACTCCAATGTACTAAATCCCTTCGGATTTTTCAAGATAATAAAATGTCAGAGCACTGGTGGTTATTGTGAGGGCAAATGTTACAAGCATCACCACCTGGATGCTTTCCAAAGGGATGATTGGATGTGTGCCTACGGCATAATCAAACACATCCGATATCACAAAAAAGACAAATACCAATAAATATCCTCCTGGCTCCATTTTTCCCATCTCCTTTAAAAGCGTCAGTGCGACGAGCATCATTCCGACATGCAACAATAGTATAACAAATCGGAAATCCCTCGTCTGGGGTGAGAAATAATAATCATAATTCCAGAACAGAACAAAGGTCGTCCATATGCCAACCTTATTTAGTCCGATAAATGTGAATACATCAAACGTGTTGAAGCGAATGCCGAAGGAATAAAAAAGTAATATTATAACATACATGAACGTGAAAATGGGGCTGTCTGGTACGAAAAACCATAAATATACAGGTGTTATTTCAAACTGCCCAAGATAATAATAAAAACCAAATAGAGTCCCGATGATGCATGAGCTCAACACTATAAAACGGGCTTTTGGCTCTTTTTTGAACCAGAAGAAGAAATCAATTATATCCTGAGTTCTCATAACCCTGATCCTTTTCCAGAGGGCGCGCAGGCACCCCGCCCACAAATCCTGAAACATCGCTGTTCACAAGGGAATGCGCTGAGACCACGCTGCCGTCTGCGATAGTAACTCCGGGCAGGATGGTGGTGTTTGCCCCTATTGTTACGTTCTTCCCGATGAGCACCCTACCTGTGCGATACTCATCAACAAGGAACTCGTGGCACAGGAGCGTGGTATTGAACCCGATGATGCTGTTGTCGCCTATCTCTATGAGTTCCGGGAAAAACACGTCCATGTTGGCTTCAAGCCCCACAGATACGTGCTCGCCTATCTTTATGCCCATGGCAGAATAGAGCAAAATCTTCAGGCGAAGCGAGGGCGAGATTCTGGCGAGGGACATGCATACGTAGTTGAATATGACTTTCAGGGGAGAGACTATGTCAGACCAGTACCAGAGGGAATTGTGGATGCCTTTTGAGCTGAAGGTTTCAAGATGGCGCATGATGAACTAAACAGGCTATGGCAATATATTAATTACTTCGCGAAAACAGCTTTTCTCACAGCCTCGATAGTCGCATCAATTTCAATCGGCTTGGGACATACCCTGAGCACATGCTCGGAATCCTTAAGTAAATGCCCTGTTGTTACGCACACAACCAACTCATCACTGTCAATGACCCCTAAACACACAAGTTTTCGTAATCCTGCAATCGAGGATGCACTGGCGGGCTCAACGCCTATCCCTTCAAGGCTTGCAAGCTCGTGCTGGGCGCCGATAATCTCATCATCCGACACTGTCTCTGCTGTTCCGCCAGATTCACGTATAGCATTTAATGCCTTGACTGCATTTACAGGATTACCGATGCGGATTGCTGTTGCTACGGTTTCTGGTTTGCTTTCAGGGATGATCTCGGATGCATTATTTTTGATTGCCTTCACGATGGGACATGCACCCTCTGCCTGTATGCCTGTCATTTTCGGAACGCTGTCTATAAGACCAAGATACTTTAGCTCCTTGAACCCCTTATAGATCGCCGTGATGTTCCCTGCATTTCCCACTGGCAGGACAAGTCGATCAGGAGCCTGCCACCCAAGCTGGTCTGCAATCTCAAAAGCAATGGTCTTCTGCCCCTCAAGACGGTAGGGATTCACTGAATTCAAAAGATAGAACCCTTCCCTGTCGCAGAGGTCGCGCACCAATTTTAACGCTTCATCAAAATTTCCCCTGATGCTCAAGACCTTTGCTCCGTGCATGAGCGCCTGCGCCAGTTTCCCAAGCGCAACCTTGCCCGAAGGCAAAAGCACGACTGCAGGCATGCCTGCCCTTGCGCCATATACCGCGAGGGATGCCGAGGTATTCCCTGTGGAAGCGCACGCCACTGTTTTCATTCCGAGTTCTTTTGCTTTTGTCACGCCCACGGTCATTCCCCTGTCCTTGAAAGAGCCCGTCGGATTCATGCCCTCGTGCTTGACATAAACCTCTTTCATGCCAATGCTTTTTGCGAGCCTGTCCACGCGGTAAAGAGGAGTGCCGCCTTCCTTCAGAGTTATTGGTTCCCTGCTTACTGGAAGAAGTGCGCGGTATTTCCAGACCGAGAGCTGCCCAGTCAGGTCTTTTTTAGTTATCTGTATATCTGAGTAATCGTAAACAACATCGAGGAGACCGCCGCATTTACAGGTATATATGACCTCGGTTTCTGGATACTTCCTGTGACATTTGATGCACTCAAGGTGGTACATAGGGTACTCAATAGAATTTTAAAGCTTATAGATTGCTCTGATATTATCAGCCATTACCTAATTATACTTCCATAAGTAATAAATCCGTGATAAAAATGACCTGTTCTATTGATATTATTTTTGCAAAAGCGCTTGGTTGCTACATTGAAATAGACTATGGTAAGAAATTGCGTTCGATCAGATTTGTCAAAAGTAAGGAATATTTAAATGATAGAAAAACACAGAGCACCTCTTATGATTTGGAACGGTATTTTAAAGGCGAAAAAATCGATTTTTCATGTGAGCTCGACATATCCCATCTTTCCCCTTTTACCCAAAAATTGCTTGAAGAAACAAGAAAAATCAGGTACGGCACAACAATTACATATTCAGAGCTTGCAAGAAACATTGGCTGCAGGGGAGCGCGTGCCGTTGGCGGAGCACTTGCAAATAATCCCATCCCGATTGTCATTCCCTGCCACAGAGTTGTTGCGAAGCACGGGATTGGCGGGTACTCAGCAGGTGCGGATATTAAAACCAGATTGCTGGAACTTGAAAAAGCAAAAGCCAATAACCTTTAATAGCTCAAAAATGAATGTCTGAGCCGAGCCCCGATGGGGTAGTCCGGATATCCTTTGAGATTGCGGATCTTAAGACCTGGGTTCAAATCCCAGTCGGGGCGCATCTTATCTATAGTCAGGCTCGTAAATAACCGTACTATCTCTCAAGAAAGCCCCTATCGGGGCAATTTAAAGCCTAACTGTTGTCAAAATACATATCTTATTTCACCATTTTTTGGTTCGTATGCTTCTCCCTGAAATTTAAGGTGCCCAATATATTCGAGCACATCCTCTTTATCAATTCCTCTTTTAGCAGCTTCAGAGATAACTTTTTCAATACTGGCACCTCTTCCATTCTGATTATCTTTAATCAGTCTTATGACTAACTGCATACGCTCCTGTTGGCTATATTGATGATCGGGTGGTGGTACAACAGGCGGTGGCTCTTCAGTTGGATAACTTTCACTCCCTTCAAAACAGATTTCTATGAGTTCCATCTCAATTTTGCAATTTGGACATAAAAGAGGGTCGTAGTTAAAGGTTTTCTTAATTTCTTCCCTCCAGCTTTTCTTAATAAGAATCATCTCCCCTTCATGGAATTCAGTTTGCCTGTGCTTGTATCCCCTTCTTGAATAGACACCTGCATATCTCACAATTTTAAAATCTTTTTCAGGTATATGGCTAAGAAGTAATCGAATAAACTCAAATTTATCC
>CAYSLW010000168.1:0-5056 GCA_964431955.1 uncultured Candidatus Methanoperedens sp.
TTTCATCTGCGCTGAGAGCACGGTTGTAGATGCGGACTTCGTCGATGAGGCCGTTCATCTTCTGATAGTTTTCAGGTGTCATCCCTATCCAAATTTCATATGGTGCGCCCGGGATATTTCCTGTAGGTATACCTTTGTCTACTATCAATTCTGCATTCCTATACACCTTTATTTTCCCATTTACTGTATCGACGATTCCGACGATGTGATACCATGTGTTTGTTATAAAGAAATCTGTATCACTGGCATATGTTGATGATCCCCAATTTCCTGCAGTGTCTAATGCGCCTATGTGTATTCCATTGTGGGTGCCATCGGGCTGCCATGTTGAGAGATAGAAGTATCTACCAGAAGATCTGATAAACATTAATTGATTTTCCGTTGAAAAACTGTTAAACTTTGTCCAAAGTTCTACGGTAATAATTTGGTTACTAATACCATTTGCTGAAGAAGTTTTGACGTAATCATTCGCACCATCAAAACTCAGCGCCTTCCCGAACTTACCATCAACAAAAGTAGCACCATAAATCACTCCATCATTCCCATTCCCGCTTGAATCCTTTGCATCGCTGTCAAAATGCCATTCCGCTATAAGCCCTGTATCGCTCTGCGCCTGCGCGCCTGAAATGCTCGCTATTACCAGCGCCGCAAGCAATATTCTTATTCCACCCATTTTTCTCATGTTCTTAATCCTCCTAAACTTTTTATATCCTCATCAACGCCATATCCTTCATGCTACCAGCTTTTCATACGCATACGTGTGCCCGATTAAGCGGTAATCCTTGGTAGATCCATGTTCAAGCTCTTTCCTGATTTTCTGCATCTTCTCGTGAGTCTCTTTTGTATAGTAGCGCTCGCCGCATTTTGTGCATACGCCTGCCTCTACCGTAAGCACCGCCGCATTGCAGCCGCCTTTGACGAGTTTCTCAACTTTTTTCTCTATTACATCGCCCCCGCAGTTGGGACAGACTGGAATTATCCCTTTCATATCTCTCACCTCTTTGGTTTTCTTATCTTATAATTTATCCACTTTTCAGGGTCGGGTATATATGCAGTTATGAGAACTGCAATTTTATGCCTTTGGTCTGATTCATAAACTGTAATTATTTTTTAACCTCTATTCATCAGCGCCCGTTCCTCAATCTTTTAAGGCATCACTCAATTCCCTTAGATGAGACAATATCCTCATGCTAAACCCTCGCCAAAAATTTTTTATCTAAAAATTCATACATCCCTTTAAAATCAAGATAAGTAGAAAGAAGTCTGGATTCGTATTCGATTCTCTTGGTTTCGTCTCTCAAAAATACCACCTTGCCCTTTTTTAACACCTCATGCTGGAATTCAACAGGAGAATAATTCAGTATCTTTACATCGAATTCAAATCTTGGCTTTATTTCCTTTTCTAATCCCCTTGCAACCTCCATAGCAAATTTGAATCTGCGATAGGGATTTAACTCTTTAGAGACTACTAAAGCCACATCTATATCATTAAATTTGTCACTTTCGAGGAAGGAGCCGAAAATATATGCTATATCCACATCTGCGAATCTGGATATTATTTCTCCTATTTTAATTCCAATTTCAGTCTCTGGGTTCATTTTGTTTTCAGCTCCTCTATTAGTGATCATGCCGACAATTCCTCTATAACACTTAGAACCTTACTCAGTGGCATTCCCGTCTCCTTTGCAATCTCTGCTGGCGAGCATTTCCCTAGCTCTTCCCCTCTTCGTTTCATCAACTCCATAACCGCCTCTTTGGGACTTGTAAAGTAATAGCTATATCCCACCTTAAATTTGCCAAGTATTCCCTTACTCACCAAAGAATTTAAAGCTGCCGATGCGTGCGTCCTGTACTTTAAGCTTGGATACCTATCTCCTATCTTCTCTGAGACTTCTTGCGCTGTGACAGGCATTCTTATCCCCAATACCATATCACGAACAGCCTCTTCCATCGGTGTAAGCTTTACCTCTTGCGCCGAAGTAGCAAGCTCCTTTTTTATTTCTTCCAGTTTTGCTTTAAATAAACTCTTTTTTCGCTCGTCCACCAATATATTAGCCAAGTCTTCAGCTATCTCCCCTCCATTTTCTTCCAATTCGAGCAGCGCCTTCAATTTCTCTATACTTTTGTCCATACATTCACCTCAATGGGCTTTGAGTTTTTATCGAAAAACGCCACCTCATGTTGTCTGGTGATACTGCTCCACTTAATAGCATTACTTGCGATTTTAACAGGGTCTGTTCTTTGCCTTCTTGATTCATTGCTTACCGCATGCACTCCAAACATTACATTTGCATTGGGAACAAGTTCTTTCATTTTATTAGCAACCTGAAGATGGGTATTTTTATCGACTTCTGATAACTCGGCAGCCCCTTCAGGATGGGTATGGACTATGACTATCAGTTCAGGAATGCTCTTGCGCTCCTCAAGTATATGCTCGACCATTTTCTCAGTATAATATGAGATTTTATCAGGCGATGCATGGGGTACAACCTCATTTGAAGAGAACTTGTGAATAGCATCTGGAATGTTTTTAGACGAGCCTGTTAATGCATACACAACTTCAATATCCTCCTGATTTGGTCTGAATACAGATTCTGTTCTCATCTCCATAAATGTAATTAAATTGGTGGAAATGGAAATGCCGTTTGTTGGTAAAGAACCAATATCAGGCAAATATTTTGAGGGCGTTAACCCGGCACCCTCTTTTTTAAGCCTGATATTGACTTTTCCATCTCCTTTTACACTTACCTTAATTGGCATTTTTGATCTCACCGCTGTTCAATGTTTACTTCAGGCTTCGGGGGTTTGCGCCCAAGTGCAAACATCACACCTATTCCTACCAGCACTAAGAATACGCTTACGGCTATGATTATCGATGTCCATGAAAAGCTTGTAGGCATGTCTGGTATCTGTTCTGGATTGGTAGGTTCTGAGCTTTTCGGTTCTGGCGACGGCTCTCTGACTTTGAAGGGGTGTTGTAGAGAAATCGGGTTGTAGGCGTCTTTGTTATCATCTGGATAGTATAAACCTTTGAAGTCTATAAAGAATTCCCCGACTTTTTCTCCCTTAATGTTCATGTAAACAGTACGTGCCGTTCCGGGCGGTACATCAAAGGTTCCGTAAACCGTGCCTGCTGCTCCTGCCTGCCCGAATCCCTGTCCATATACATAGATTCCGCTGGGCGCAGAGACGTACGCGTCCACATAGAGGGTTACGTCATTCAAGCTCGGATTGGACATAAAAAGCTCCACAAGCCCGTCTGCCGATTTATTCACTTCATCATTGAGTGGTCTAAGTTTTACTACAGGTCCGACCCTGAATTTCGCTTCTTTAATCGTAGTTGTAGTAGGCGTCAGCGAAATTGTTGGTGTCGCTATCGGTGTTACTGTTGTGTTTGGTGTCACTGTGGGTGTTGCGGTCGGGGTTGCATTTGTCCCATTTGTGGCATTGGTAGCATTCTGCTCGGCTATGGCAGGTAATGATAATACCAATAGGCAGATGCTTAGGGCGCACAAGAGTGCTGGTATACTTAAATTTGTTCTCATACTTTCCTCCTTATTTTATATGTACACAACTTTTTTTTATTGTCTGTGTACTAATAATAATTGTACAAAGTCTTATATAAATCTTTTGGCTCACTTTGGAAATATGCGCTAGTGCATTGAAGTTTATAACTCAATAGTACGTCACCTCCACCACATATTTCTCAGCCAGCGCAAGTATCCTTGCGAGCAACTCCCTTCTCTCCATGCTGAGCTTCTGTTCGCCTTCCAATAACTCAAACACTTCTCTTCCCACGATATCATCAAATCCTTCCCTTACGCGGATTATAACAGAACCCGAAGGAACGACTGCATTCCCAAGCACGCCGTCTATGTCCCCATCCACAATCCCGATAACAGGGATTCCGAGGCGGGTTAATATATCAGCCGCGATTGTGGTGGTGTCGTCCCCTATGGTTATTACAAGCCCCGCGTCTTTTACAAGTTCAAAGGTAGATTCTGCGCAGTGGTCAATAATGGCGATTTTGCCTTCAGGCTGCATTTTTCTTATCCTGGTTTCGTGCAGGCTTCGCCTGATGTTTCCTGTCTTGACCTTTGCGGTGAAGAGGTCAAGCTTCCTGTTCTTGAGCTTTTCAATGCCATGCGGCTTTATTTTTATCCCGCGGAGCTCAACTATCCTGCCGCTTTTGCATACGATTTCAGGCTCAGGGCGTGTTACCTCCCCGATAACAACTCCGTCGAGGCGGATGTTCTCACCCGCAAATGCGCCAGATACGCGGCGGATAACAAGTTTTCCTTTAGCCCTTACATGCGACGGCGCTGGATAACCAAGCTCGATGGGAAGGTCGTATTTTTCATCGTATTCTTTCAGTGCATTTCTTACATATTCGGCGCAGCGTTTCGCCTTTGAAGAGTAATAAATTATTCTTCCAATGCAGTCCGGGCGTTCGATATGCACAAACGGAATCTGGCTAATTTTCGATGCTACTATTCGCCCGAAATATCGCCCTGTTTCCAGGGTTTTGCCGTGGTTGAGCAATATTGCAAGGTCGATGCTTTCCTTTATAGAGAGAATGGTCTCGCTGGGCGTGAGTCCCTGTGATATATCGATAACATCTTCAAGACCAGCATCGATTACTGCAGTCCGCCCCATGGTTCCGCCGAGCTTTGCTATGACCTCGTGTTCCTGCCTGAATATATCTATTATTTGCTTTGCAGAACCCATATCAACAATCTCAGGACCGTGGAGTATTATTCCTATGCGCATGCTAAGTTCCTTGGATTTCACAAGATAAAGATTTATGTACCGAAAAGAATTATGCAATTATGAAACTCACAGATATTATTATTGCAGTCGTTGCTTTGATTCTTGCTTACTTTCTAATCAGGATTTTATCGGCAATAACATTTTTTGTTATAAAAATGGCAGTTATTCTAATAATTGCAGCGCCCTGCCAATCAATTTCTTTATTTTCTAAGAGAGATTTTAGAATAATTAATTATAGTTACCCGCATAACATCTGGTAATAATTAGTACCAAACAAGAACAATCC
>CAYSLW010000169.1:0-5050 GCA_964431955.1 uncultured Candidatus Methanoperedens sp.
CAGCTTTTTCTATTTGCCTTGCTGATGGTGGTGTGTTCGGATTCTCGTAGTAAAGTAATCTCTTTTTCAGGTATTCGTTCTCTTTTTCAAGAATTTCCGTCTTATTTTCTAACTCTTGGTTCTCTTTCTCAAGCTCTTGGTTTCGATGTATTGTATCTTCAAGTTGTTTAAAATAATCGTCTGGGGTCACGCTTCACACACCACAACATAAACAGTTTTATTGAGATATTCTTTCGGGCAATCTATCTTTGCACCAGTTCCAAATTTGGTAACTGTTTTTCGAAAGAAACCAATTACTCCTTCTGTCAGGACAAGTTTACCCTTTTCTATTTCGATTCTCCTCATTAATTATCTTAATATATATTCATATATATTAATCTTTCGGTCGAAATACCTTTTGGAGGTTTGAATGGAAAAAAATAAGGATTAAAATGGGTTAGCTAAACAAATACTCATTTTATAGCTCTTAGGATTGAAAGCACGGAAGTGCGGCACGGGATTGGTGGGAAATGTTGCTTTGGCAGCATATCGGCGCTGAGAATTTAATATTTATGATGTGATATTAAGTGAGCGAGCTCCGCAGCATTTTTCAGGTATTTGCTGGTTCGAAGTTACGCTTCTTTTTACTTGCAAACAGACGGATTGCAGAATACGCGTTAAAAGTGCATGCTTTATTGATTAAAACTACTAATGAGTTCATCACTTATCCATACATGCTTTCGTCGCATATCTTCAATGATTTTTAGGAACTGTCCCTCTATAATCTTTCTTCCTAATGCTTCATTAATCAGTGCAAGAGTTCCGGCGATTTCCAATCCCATGGATTTGGCTATATTCCTTGGGATTGTATCATCAATGATCAAAACATCTGCATTTAGTTCTTTTGCAAGTATAATCGCTTCAGCTTCACCTCTACCCAACTCATGCTTTAAAGCTTCGCACGCTAATACGTCCTTTACCTCTTTAATTTTAATCCATTCAGCCTCTCATACTTCATCAGCACCTGGCCTCCTTCTGCCCTTATCAACAACTTCCGTTCTGACGCCGAGGGGTATATAGACTTCTTTGAATAGTTCTCTTAATATGAAAAGAAGATTCACTTTTGACAGCGCAATCAAAGGACTTGAATCGACAACTACAATCATCTAAGAACCTTCTTTAAGGTTTTAATGTCCTCTTTAAGGTCCTCTGGATAATACTGAATTGGGATTTTTTTGAGTGCAACAGTCTCAAGTATTTCCCATATTGAAACTCCCGCTATTTCTGCGGCTTTTCCGATGGAAATCAATCCATCTCTATAAAGTTCAACAGCTAAAGATTTTCGAACATGACCAGATAGGTCTTTTTCGCGGACCTTGAATATATTAATCAAGTCTTTTGGGAAATCAATAGATATGGTCTCCAAGGATAATCACAAACCATTATTATACCTTTTTAATTAAATAGTTTTGTTAAACTGAATGTATATTTAGGAGTCAGATTTTAATATTGAGTTGTGATATATATTATTTCAGCTCTTATCCTTCGAGGACATGTCCTTTTACTCCGGCTTGCACTGTGACCCGCGTATGGTCGCCACTATAATCGGCATGATGGACGACATGCTGGGATGGAGAATAGGGCTTCGACAGAGAGAAAATGTACTGATCACCTTCCTGATACCCGTGCCATTGATGGTGGTGAATGCAGGAAACAATGTAATGGCATTCCCTTTCCTCGGCACAATAGATATCGGACTGCTCTATCCGCTGCTGATAATCCCGCTCGGCATAATAGGCGCATCCAATGCCTTTAACATGCTGGCTGGCTACAACGGACTGGAAGCCGGGATGGGGGTAGTGATCCTTTCCACGCTCGGCTTAATAGCTTACAGCACAGGCGATACGGTAGCGACAGTAATTGCAGTTACAACGATTTCTGCCCTGATAGCCTTACTTTATTTCAACAAATACCCTGCTAAAGTGTTCCCCGGCGATACGTTAACCTATCCTGTCGGTGCAATAGTGGCAATAGTTGCAATCCTTGGCGACATGGAAAAATCCGCTGTAATGCTTTTTTCTCTGTATTATCTAGAATTCCTGCTAAAGGCAAGAGGAAAACTGAGACCAGAATGGACGGCAAAGTTGTTGGATGATGGCTCGCTTGCAGTCAGGGATAAAGTCTACAGCATCCCGCACATCGCCATTCTACTTTTAAGGAAAATGAAGGGTAAAGCATACGAATATGAGGTTGTCGTTGTGGTGCTGATGTTGCAGGGGGTTATTGCTGTGTATACGCTTTATTCATTTTATGGGTCGTAGAGGAGTAGCCAAGTTGCAAGTTGCAGGAAAGCTTTTAATGTAATGATTTACAATTATACGAGAGGTGAATTTTGTGAGTAGTATGCAGGTCAGATTGCCTCAAAAGTCGATAAAAGAAATAGACCTTTTGGGAAATAAGCTGGGAAGTAGACGGGCTGAGGTAATAAGAAAGGCTCTAATTGAAGGGATCAGCCATATAAAAGCGGAGCTGGCTCTAAAGGATTACCTTGAGAATAAAATAACCCTGTGCAAAGCAGCTTTAGTTTCTGGGATGTCCATAACAGAGTTTGCCGAATATGCTTCAAGGAAGGGGATACCGTTCATTCGATATTCTGCGGGGGAGGCAGAGAGAGATCTTAAAAGATTGAGGCAGGTTCATGGAAGTTCTCCCTGATTCTTCCACTATTATCGCTCTTGCGAAGACAGACTCGCTTGACCTTTTGAAAAAAACTTTTAACACTATTTGTATAAATAACAAAAGAAGTAGAAGGTGAGATAACTTCTGGAAGCTTTCCCGAGATAGAAGAAATCGAAAGAGGGATTGGCAAGTGGATAAAAGTCATAGAAAGCAGAACAACACGTTACGAAGAGTTTGAAGGACTTGGTGATGGGGAAAAAAGCATTTTGAACTATGCCAAAGAGAGAAAAAATGTACTGGTAATATTGGATGAGACAGAAGCAAGAGCTCTGGCAGAGGAAGAGGGAATACAATATACAGGCACAGTTGGCTTGGTAGCCTTCGCCTTTGAAAACAGGAAGATACCGAGGGAAAGGGCCATAGAAATCATTAAAAAATTAGCTAAAAGTGATTTCAGAATGACGGTTGAGCTTTATGACTGGGTGCTGGAGAAGTTGAAATAGATGCTATTGGTGCAGTAAAGAACCGCTTTGTATCTTACCAAGCTGTGCACCTGAAGTAACGTTAGGCACAGGCGAAAACTTCCTGCTGAAGGCAAGAGGGAGCTCAGACCCGAATGGACTGCTAAGTTATTAGACGACGGCTCGCTTGCGGTCAGGGATAAGGTTTACAGCATCCCGCACATCGCTATTTTATTCCTGAGGAAAATAAAAGGCAGGGCATACGAATACGAGGTTGTGCTGGTAGTGCTGCTGTTGCAGGGGGTTATTGCGATATATACGCTTTATTCATTTTATGGGTCGTAGATGAAATGCCAGATATATGGTTCAAAGCTTCCTGCACGGGGTTGGTTGAGGAAAAATTGCTGCTTCGGTGAAGTATAGGCGCCGGGAGTTTAATATTTACGATGTGATAATAGCTCCTGTCTATCCTGTGAATCCTGTCAAAATCAAGAAATTGAGGTTGCTTCGGGAGCACACTGGCGCCACCAATTTAATATTTATGATGTAATATATATATATCTTCTGCATCTTCCATTGAGCACTCGCCTCTTCCACCCGTCATGCGCCAAAACCCCACCTTTGCCTTGCATAAAAGCAAAGGGCTGGGATGCGGTGAAGGGGAGGACGATCATGGCTGATGGGAGAAGGATAGAATAAGGCTACAATATAGCATTGTAGCACGTGGCATTTACTATTTTCAGCCTTTTGTCAAATGTTAGTAATGCGAGTCCATGCTAATAAACCCTAATAGAATGTCACAATAAATCGATAAATTCGTCTCTGGTTAATCCGGCGTCTTTAATTATTTTGATGAATGTTCCCGTTTTCAGTGGGTTATGCAGTGGGACAGTGATTTTGATAATATCCCCATTTGATATCTTTTCTAATCTGACATGGCTGCCCTTCTGCCTCACAACAAGAAAACCACCCCTTTTCAAAGCTTTTATTACATGATTACCTGAAACTACTGGCAATTTCATGCAAGGTATCCATGTTAAACAGCCACTTCAGCAAGTTCAACACCCTTCCATGTGACCAGCTCATCTGATGGCTCAAGATAAAGTTCTATTGCTTCTTTAATATTCGCTAATGCTTCTACTTTAGTATCTCCTTCAGAGATGCATCCTGGTAGGGAGGGCACATATACAACATAACCTCCTTCTTCAGCAGGCTCTAAAACTACCTTGAATTTCATGAGTTTCACCTATAAACTGAATATAATTTGTGAGGATATATAACTATTTCTTTGAAAAAGAACTTAAGGGACTGAATATCAATTAGCATATGATATATGTTGTTCCGCCCCCCTCCATCGAATGCTTCCTTCCCCACCCCTCCCTTTGCAGAAACTCCACCTTCGCTTTGCATGAAAACCAGGGGCTGTAATGAACATAACCCAGGAGTGCCCCCTTCAATGGAGACCTGTCGCCTGAGTTCACATGGGAGGATGTGGTGGAAGGGAGGACGATCGCGGCTGATGGGAGCAGGCAATAGAGGGGGCTGCATGGGAATGTGATGGTGCAGGGGATTTAGAATTTTAAGAGTGACAAATCGGTGAACGCTTTACACCGCAAAGGACGCCAAGAGCGCAAAGCAGAGCAGCAAAAACGGGAACACGGATGACACGGATCAGACGGATTTTCACAGATACGATATCCGTGTGCATCCGCGTCATCCGCGCAATCCGTGTCCTATCGTCTGTCTTATGTTTGGATGCATATGTTATCTAAATGCTGAGACTTTTTAATTTATTCTGGAAAAATGGTTCATCGCAAGGAAAATCAACCACAGAGTCCACAGAGAGCACAGAGCATTGACGCTTTTCTCTGTGTACTCTGTGTTCTCTGTGGTTGCCCCGGCTTCAGCGAAGCGCCGCCATAAAAATAATT
>CAYSLW010000170.1:0-5025 GCA_964431955.1 uncultured Candidatus Methanoperedens sp.
GCTTCCTGTGCTGACATGAGTGGTGCCGATTATGCGAAGTCTGATTTTCCTTTTTTAAATATTTCGATATTATTTCATAGAATTGACTTTATGGAGGCTCTGGATGTCCTGTACATGGCATACGTCGCATGTGTAGTCTCTTGTTACGTGTATTGTTATCAGGTTTCTGAAGCTGGGCTGCAGGGGGTCAGGATAGCCGTTACAGGTATCGCATATAGAAGATTTTAAGCAAACACAATTAAATGGGTATCTGATGGAAGAACTCACGACCAAGAAAATAATCGAGATCCATGACGACATAATAAACGAATACGGTGGAACTGGAAAGATATTGAATGAGGGTACATTGGAACTATTAGTTTATAAACTGAGCCGGGAGAACGATGTTTTCAGACAGGCATCCTTAATTTTGCATACGATAGCTGCACAGCATCCGTTTTTTGATGGAAACAAAAGGACTGCCCTGGTGACAGCAGAAAAAGCACTCGATGACGAGGGATATTATCTGGATGCAGAAAATAGCGGAATACAAATGCTCTGTTAAAGGTATAGAGAAATGGATCAAAGAAAGAGCAAGAAAACTACATATCGGCTAATATTCTGAGCGCTCTATCGTTCCGGCGCATTATTTTTTTCACTGTTTTCTTTTCTTCAGATGTCAACCCATCCTCTTTTATAACAACTATGGGCTGACCTAATTCATCGGCGATATCCTGGATTTCTGTTCTTGTGTAACTCATTATAAGTATCAATTAGACAACATACTATATAAGAAATTCTGAGGAACAAGAAATACGAGGATGAGATGGTTGAGGTCAGGAAAAAGCTCTCGGAACTGGAGAGCGGAGGGATACCCGCTTGAAATGTATAAATACTATAGCACACTACACTATAATACATTATGATTGCAACTTCAATACAAATAAGCGGAAATCTACAGCAAGAGCTTCTTAAAAGGAAACTCTTTGACAGCGAGACTTACGAGGAAGTAATCTGGGATATGGTAACATCTATGTCTATAAACGGCCGTATGATCCACAAAATCCTATTGTTTGTATGGATGAATCCCCAAAGCAGTTGATTGCAGAGACAAAAATACCAATTCCGGCTTCACCAGGTCAGCCAGCCAAGCATGATTATGAATATAGGCGTGCGGTATGTGCAATATTTTTCTTGCTTGCGAGCCGTTGGCAGGAAAACGCATGGTGGAAGTCACCGAAAGAAAAACCAGGCAGGATTGGGCTCATTTTGTAGAGAAGATTGCAGTTCAATACGAAACTGCTGAAAAAATAACACTTGTTATGGACAATCTAAATACACACGAACCCGGATCATTTTATGAAGCATTTCCTCCTGATAAAGCAAAAGCGATATGGGATAGATTCGAGTTTGTGTACACTCCGAAGCATGGGAGCTGGCTGAATATGGCGGAGATTGAGTTGAACGTGCTCACAGGGCAGTGTTCAAAAAGAAGAATCGATGACATTGCAGTGGTCAAGAAAGAGGTATTGGCATGGGAGAATTAAATTATTACACATCTGCAATTATCTGCAGTTTGTTTTTCATAAGTTTAGCGAGCTTTGGGACAAAAATTCCGCAGCATAGCGGTGGGCTTTTTAGAAAAATTTTTTAAAAAGGCACCTCTACACGTCGAATCTCAAAATAATTATGTCCCAAAGCCAGTTTAGCGGAAGACTATATATATATACTAAATTATAACTTACACGCACTTGCGGTTATAATATTATCAACAAGGAGGATAAATGCCACAAAAATTTTACCGGACTCGTGGAGAAACTCAAACATGTGGGCGCTGTAAAGGAAAAGGGGAGATAAGAGATCCCAACGACATTATTATGATGACATGGATAGAATGCCCCAGTTGTGACGGAACAGGTTGGGTTCGAGTTTGACAATGAACAGCATAGCTAGCCGTAAGTATTTTTAAAGAAGCCGATGCCCGCCGATTCATTGCAGGATGCGTGACAAAAAATAAATAGAATGCCAGCAAGGTGCAACTGTTAGAAAAACGCTGGCTGCCTTAAACTTAACTAAAAGCAACAGGCGATAATGACATGGGCTGAGACTTTATTAATTCTTGTCTTGCCGTTAACCTTTTATGCCTGCGGTTTATCTATCTGTTGGCTCCAAAATTTGTGTTTAAATGCGTTAAATATGTTTTAACCATCATGACAAATATGTTTGCTCTAACCGATTTAACGTTATACAAAAGTTTATCTACATAAATACTGCATTAAACGATGTGAGTATGAAAAAGATTATACATTATACAATCCCAATTTTCTTGATTATTTTTTTAATCAATCCTGCATTTGGATTTGCAGGAATGACGGCAAGCAATTCTACCGCACAGCCAGATCTGAACAACACCACAGAATCGGACCAGGATATCGTATTTGTGCAGAGTCTGATAGAAGTGGATGCAGTCCAACTGCAATCAGAAAATAGATTATTAGTGCGGGAAACTTTGATATTCAGGAACGAAGGGGAAAAGAATTTTTCGGGTAATCTTAGAACGTGGGTGCCGGATAAAGCTGAAGAAATAAAAGTCGGAAGAATAGAAATGATGATGGGAGCCGCACCCCGGACCATGGCTGCCATACAGAACGGAAATATAATTAGCTGGCAGGATTTTGTAATAGCAAATAATCCTCTCCCCCCTCTTTATGTTGTAGAATATACGCTTCCGGCAAAACCTGAAGGAACATTAACAAAAGCAATACATTATTCGAAAGTACTCCTCTATCCAACGTTAACCAAACAGCCAAACCGCATCGTACTCAAAGTCATAAAAAGTAAGGAAGAGAATGTAGCTGTTACTGATGAAAAGGGCAGCAGTATATCTGCTGCAGGAAATCCAAGAGAAGAGGATAGCAGTGTTTTGTATGGATGGGAATTGCCGGAATTTAAGGAGTTTAATATCGAAATCTCAAAACCTGCTATCACTCCAGCAGGCATTGCAGGTTATGTGATTCTCGGAATAGTGATATTACTGGTAATTTCATATCCGCTAATAAGGAAAAAGAGCGGAAAAATTCAGGCAATCGAAGAGAAAATAAGAAGTACATTGAGGCAAAAAGAAATCGAAGAGACAGAAGCCGGGGCTGCCGAGGAGACTATTGAGGGAAAAACTAAGGAAGAGCTTGAGAACCAAAAGACTGAAATGCTCTCAAAGCTCGGTGAACTTGATAAGGACTATGAATCAGGAAACCTTCTGGACGAAGAATACGAAGAGCTTCGCAAGTCATACCAGGAGAAGGCTGAAAGAATAACCAGAAAGATAGAACAGCATAGATGATTATCCTATCATTTTCAAAAAATAACGGTGTATTCGTAAATCATCTGTCAATTCAGGATGAAATGCCAGGGCAAACACGTTTTTCTGTCTTGCGGCAACGATGGAACCATTATATGTTGAAAGAATTTCCACACCCTTACCAGCCTCTGTGATGCAGGGCGCCCGGATGAATACTGCATTAAAAGGCGCAGCTAACCCCTTAAAATCCACCAGGGCTTCAAACGATTCCCTCTGGCGTCCAAAGGCGTTCCTGTTCACATGGATATTCATCAGTGAAAGTAAAGGCTGCCCCGTCTTCTCTACCTGTTCATCCCCATGTTTTGCCAGTAATACGAGTCCTGCGCATGTTCCCATTACAGGAAAACCAGCATGCGCAGCGTTTTTTATTTCAGGAGAGATGCCTTCCCGCTCCATAAGCCTGCCGAGCGTTGTACTCTCCCCGCCTGGAAGGATTATTGCATCGCACGTCGGGACGATTCCTTTATGCTTTATTTTTACGACATCTGCAACACGTTTTGCCTCCATTAGTGCCTTTATCGCGGCATTAACGTGTTCTTCTACGTTTCCCTGGATTGCGATGACTCCGATACGCATGCATCTAACATATTAAATGATAATATAAATAAGTAGGGCAAAATGATATGGAAATGATGACCTGATAATTGAAAAAAGAAACAAAGAAGATGATTTCTCATCTTCTCTTTCTGCTGAACAGCTACACCGAGCAAAGTGCTGCCACGACAAGCACAAACTCGAATCCTGAAACCTTCTTCGTAGGCACTGGAGTTGGTGCTGCAGTTGCTGTTCCTGTTGGCTTAACCGGGGTTTCTGTTACCGCACCTGCCGGCGTAGCTGTTGGCACTATTACGCCACTTTCATCCTCTTTGTGCCTATCCATACATTCACATTCTTATATACAGTTCCCGGCGCTGGCTCCTTTACAAGCTGTGACGTGCCTTTAAGGGCTTCCACTCTCAAGGCTATATCGTTCTCGCTCTCTCCTTGCCTGTGCCCAATGTCATACGCACGCCCTGCGCCTCGCTTATTATCTCATCCATGCAATTGTCGACCTGCAATTGAAACTCCTTTAGGTCCTTTGCGGATTCCAAAGCGTCCCATACATCTGACTGGATCGTCTGAGCGCCATGCTTCAGCATATTTATTTGCTCTTGTATGTCTTCCGGTAACTCTTCGAAGTCCATACTGCTCATGCCTCCAAGTACGGTTTATCCGATATCTCAATGTCACTCGCCAGGACGGTGTTGTTATGGACGTACTCCTGAAGTTCTTCATCCAACTCAGCGGCTGCTTGATCTACAGGCGTGTTGTCTTCAATCTTCTTCTCGTATACAAATCTTGCATATTTCACCATACTATCAACTCCTTGATTGTGATCCCACCCTTACCTGAACCTGCTGAATTTCAGCACCGCAGTGCGAAATTCGGCGTCATTGGGTTGTCACTGGTCTCTTAAAATTCATTTTTAAAAAAAGAAAAAAATGAAGGAGCAGTTAATGCTCCTTTCTCCTCATCTGAGTACGAACACCAATCCAAGTATTGCTGCTATGGGCAGTGCTATGGTTGCGTTGCAAACTCTGGGATGACTGTCACTTATCTATACCTTTTTCTCTCCTTTCAGGTGCAATTCGCACTCTTTTACTTTATCTTCTGACTCTTTTAATTTAGCTTGCGCTTCTTTTAATTTA
>CAYSLW010000171.1:0-1093 GCA_964431955.1 uncultured Candidatus Methanoperedens sp.
ACGCAGTGTTGGGGTATGCGAAGCATACCCCTCGTTTGATAAAACTTTCATAAAGATGTGATAAATATACCAATTTGCCCTGCTCCTCCTGACACCCAATGGAGCGCCGGCGGACAAAGAACGAGGATTTAATGGAGAAATCTGGATACACAACCTGAAAAGGAAACTCTGAACCTGTAATAATTCACCTTATCACCAGATCGTCCTCTGCCACGCCTCCATCAACCTCCCGCTGTCCGCCTCCGACGCGCAAGTCCGGCTTCAAGCACATCGCAAAGGGACATGAGCTGATTGACTCTGGCGACGATGCGGCGCTGAAATAATGATTTATCTGAGGTTCATCCTAATATTTCTTCTGGCTTTGCGCCGCGCATTTTCGGTCTTATGTTCTTTATGATTTTTTCATCTCTGGTAACGAAAATCTCACATCCGGCAGTTTGGGCAATTGCAAAAGCTATCGAATCATAAGGATCCAATTCATATTCCATCTGGTATTCCAGCGCTTTAATCATAACCCAGGAGTCCGGTGCATTAATACTGACATTCAGTCTCTTGATATCTTCGATAGCTTCGTTATAATCCTTACCCCTTACCCTGAAAACATGGACTATTTCCATTATTGTAGTAATTGAGGTTATTGCCTCAAACTCGTTTCCATTGAAAAAAATATTTGTATCAATGTAAATTTTAGTCATATTGACTTTCACGAACTTTCTTTAAAAAATCCACGCTGCTTGTTCCTTCAGGGATGATTCCTTTGAATTTTCCAACCATTTGCCGAGCTACATGCACGCCAGTTTCTGGTTTTAGTTTCTTCAGGAACTCCATGAGATTATATGCTTCCTGTATGTCAACAACCATTTTCAATCACTGAATAGATTATTTCATTTATAATAGATAAAGTCGTCTATTGAAAAAGTGCTAATCCGGCGCAGCCACCACCCTGCTCACCACCGCCTCCATCAACCTCCCGCTATCCGCCTGCGAACGCGAAATTCCGGCTTCAAGCTCATCGCAAAGGGACATGGGCTGATAGACTCTGGCGACGATGCGGAGCTGCTTGAAAAATCACTATAAATAGATTTTATCATGG
>CAYSLW010000171.1:1193-5022 GCA_964431955.1 uncultured Candidatus Methanoperedens sp.
GGTCTAAGCTCAGGTTCAAGAAGAGATTTTCCATATTCACTTACTACAATATTGATGGCTTCAGACTTTGTTCTTAGCCCGTGCTTTGCCTTTACTATATTAAGTAGCTTATTTGCCTTCTCACTAATGTTTACTATTGCTTTTACCATATTAATGCAATGTTAATAGATTATTAATATCGTATATATGTTTTCTTTTTTTCATTTGATATTTTCTTTCTGCGATTTTACCCCATGCCCCCCCGCTCACCACCACAGCGTCTTCTGCCACGCCTCCTTAAGCTCATCTATTCCCGCGCTCAGCACCACTTTCTCCCCATCCATTATAGCAAAATTTTGCTGCTGCGTCACCACGCCCATATCAGCAAAAACATTGCCCTTCATTATCTCCTCAAACCTCTCCACATTATCAGGCGCCACAGTCACAACGAATCTGCTCTGGGATTCCGAAAACAATATCGTATCCGCGCGCCTGATATTCTCCACAGGCACTTTTGTCAATTCTATGGTCATACCCAGTTCTCCTGAAAAAGCGCTCTCAGCCAGCGCAACGCCAAGCCCCCCGTCGGAGCAGTCATGGCATGAGGCGACAGCGCCTTCACGGATGGCTTTTTCAAGAGCAATATAGAGCTTCTTCGCAGACGCAGCGTCCACTTTCGGCACGTCATTCCCAATGTAACCAAGAGATGCAAAATACTCAGAAGCTCCGAGTTCATCCCTGGTCATTCCGAGCACGTAAACCCTGTCATCTGGCATCTTGACGTCCATGGTCACCGCACGCCTTACATCCTCTATCTTGCCTATCGTGGAGAAAAGCACAGTTGGAGGTATCGAGATTTTCCTGCTGCCTATGATATAGTCGTTCTTCATGCTGTCCTTTCCTGAAATGCAGGGAACCCCGTAGGCTTTAGTATAATTATACAGCGCCATGTTCGCCCTCACAAGCTGCGCTAATTTATATTCCCCGTCAGGATTCTTTTCAGACTTAACAGGGTCGCACCAGCAGAAGTTATCAAGCCCTGCAAGGTGGTCAAAAGAGCCTCCCACGCATATATGGTTACGAACAGCCTCGTCTATTGCGCATGCAGTCATGTGGTAGGTATCTATGTCGCCGTATCTGGGGCAGATGCCGTTCGCCACAACAACGCCTTCCATGCTGTCAAGCAGGGGTCTTAGAACTGCGGCATCACTCGGTCCATCGCCTGTTAGCGGCTTAACCACCGACCCGCCCTGCACTTCATGGTCGTATTGGCGAATAACGTATTCTTTTGAACAGATGTTGAGGCGTGAAAGGAGATTTTCAAGCGCTGAAGTCAGCTCCACGACTCCAAGCACGGGTTCTTCGAACTTCTGTGGCTCCCAGCGGGCATTTAGCGACATTGTGGGAAGCCCTTTGTGCAGGAAATCCATATCCAGATATGCCACGGTCTTATTGCCATACATTACATGGAATTTTTCACTGTCAACGAAGGTTCCGATCACTGTTGCTTCGACATCTCTTGTTCTTGCAAGCTCTAAGAATTCATCAATCTTCTCAGGGGAAACAGCCAGCGTCATTCTTTCCTGCGACTCTGAAAGCAATATCTCCCACGGGTCAAGTCCTGCATATTTAAGCGGGCATTTTTCAAGCTCGATGAGGCAGCCTCCGCAAAGCTGCGCCATCTCTCCCACTGAGGAGGACAATCCTCCTGCGCCGTTGTCCGTGATGGCGTTGTATAAGCCTTTATCCCTCGCCTCAAGCAGGAAGTCAAGCATCTTCTTCTGGGTTATGGGGTCTCCTATCTGGACCGCTGTTACCGGGGAATCCTCATCCAGTTCAAGGGACGAGAACGTAGCGCCGTGTATCCCATCTTTCCCGATCCTGCCGCCTGTCATCACTATATGGTCGCCGGGATGGATTTCCTTGATATGGGAGGGTTTGCCGTTTATTGTTGATGGCATTATTCCCCCTGTGCCGCAATATACCAGCGGCTTTCCTATGTACCTCTCATCAAATACTATGCAGCCGTTCACCGTAGGGATACCGCTCTTGTTTCCTCCATGCTCAACGCCCCGCCTTACACCTTCGAATATCCTCTTTGGGTGGAGAAGCCGAGGCGGCAGCTCCTTATCATAGAACGGCGAGGCAAAACAAAAAACATCTGTATTGAAAATCAGTCGCGCCCCCATGCCTGTGCCCAGAGGGTCGCGGTTCACGCCCACGATACCGGTAATTGCGCCTCCGTAAGGATCGAGCGCAGACGGTGTATTATGCGTCTCCACCTTCATCACAAGGTTGTATTCATCGTTGAACTTTATTACTCCGGCGTTATCTGTAAATACAGAGACAAGCCAGGGTTTGTTGATTTCCCTGGTTGCACGCTTTATAAAGGTATTGAAAAGCGAGTTTATGGTCTTGTTTCCTCTTTCATCCGTATAGGTTATTAAGCTGTTGAAAATCTTGTGTTTGCAGTGTTCAGACCAGGTTTGCGCCAGCACCTCAATCTCCACATCGGTTTGAAGTGAAAGACCGATTTCTTCTCTTTCTTTTTTAACATCGCCAGAAGCGAAATACTCACGAATAGCCTTCATCTCGGCAAGGTTCAGGGCAAGAAGTCTTCGCCTGCTTATCTCTTTCAATTCATTGTCGCTGACCTCCAAGTCTATTGTATTGACAGACGGCGTATGTTTTCCTTTCACAACAGGAAGCGGAAGATGCACACCTTTTTCCCTGTACCATTCCTTGGTGCTTATAATTACCCATCCTTCAATCAGGCTATTTGCAAGAAGCCCACCTGCAATTTTATCGACCTCTTCTTTTGTGATGTTCCCCTTTATAAGATACTGTCTTGAATAATAAACTCCTTTCAATGTAGTTTTTAGTATGTCCTCAGATGCTTTTTTTGCAGTTCCTCCAACATTGTCTGTCACACCAGGCTTGAAGCCCACTTCTATCAGCCATGAAAAATCCTTTGCCAGCGGTTTGGATGAGAAGACCTGGATTACAGGGTCGGCAAAAACTTTCTCTCCAAGAAGCTTCGCCTGCTCTTTTGATAAAGCAGGGTCAAAGGTATAAACGTCAATGGTGCTTACAGATTCTATCTTGATATGAAGATCTTCGACTATTCTTTTTTTTATGCTTTCGCCTGAAGCATCCCTCATTCCTTTTTTAAAACCAACTTCGATTCTGCTTGGCATTACTGGTCTTATTACGATGTCGGGAATATAAAATAATACGCATTACATCTCTAACTCGCAGCCCACACCCTGACCTGAAACCTTAACTCCGCAAAATCTTAGGGAATAATTCGAAATCTAACAGTTCAGATATCTTTTTCTGTTTCTGTGGATACTTCGCCCAAATCTCATTTTTCATCTCGATAATTTATCAGATGCATTTTTCAGATATATTCCCTAAAAAATTGAGGAGTTACGGTTCTTAAATAACCAAAGCAATTCTTGAACAAAACAAACCGCAGATAAACGCAGATAAACGCAGATTTGCTGCATCGTATCTGAAGCATCGGCGCCAATAATTTAATATTAAAAAAGTGATATATTTGTGGCGCTTTTCACCGCAAAGTTCGCAAAGAACGCAAAGCCAAGGCGCATTTTAATAACATATTAATGCGCCGATGGGCAGCTTCATGTTACCCCGCGACTGTCCGAGCATCTGGCGCAGGATTGTCGCCCAGCCTCCCGCACTAAGGACGCCGTCCGCGAGCAGGCGGATGCGGGCTATACCCAACCCTCTGGGCGGCGCACGTCTTGGTGCGTATGGAATAATTGACCATCAAGATGGGGAGATTGATTCTTATGAGATTAGCTTAAATCAAAACAATCCCTTTTAT